>CAISHH010000134.1 GCA_903885085.1 uncultured Campylobacterales bacterium | reverse complement strand
TATTAGAACAACAACTTTGGAACATCGCAAACACTTTACGAGGTAAGATGGATGCGGATGAGTTTCGTGACTACATACTTGGCTTTATCTTTTACAAATACCTCTCTGAGAAGATTGAAGACTACTCTGATGACATTTTAAAAGAGGATGAAATCACTTATCTCTCTATTGATGAAAACTCTACTGAAGGTCAAGAATACCTCGAAGCTATCCGTGAGGAAGCTATCGAGAAACTGGGCTATTTCCTCAAACCATCAGAACTCTTCACCCAAGTCGCTAAACGTGGCAATGGTGACATAAATAACTTCATCCTTGAAGACCTTACAAAAATCCTCCGCAGTATTGAACAGTCTACAATGGGACATGAGAGTGAGGATGATTTTGAAGGATTATTTTCCGATATGGATTTGACTTCAATGAAACTCGGTAAAACAGAAGAAGCAAAAAACACCCTGATAGCCAAAGTCCTTTTTCACCTCGACCAAATCAACTTTGAACTCAAAAACCATGATCGTGACGTTCTCGGTGATGCGTATGAGTATTTGATTTCTCAATTCGCCGCAGGTGCTGGAAAAAAAGCAGGAGAGTTTTATACTCCTCAACAAGTTTCAAAAGTCCTTGCTAAAATCGTTACCAATGGCAAAACCAAACTCAAATCTGTTTATGATCCTACTTGTGGATCAGGTTCACTTTTGTTGCGTGTCGCTAAAGAGGTTCAAGATGTAAGTAACTTCTACGGTCAAGAACTCAACCGTACCACTTACAACTTGGCTCGTATGAATATGATTATGCATGATGTTCATTACCGTAAATTTGACATCAAACAAGAAGACACACTTGAACATCCTCAACACTTAGAAAATCGTTTTGAGGCGATTGTCGCTAATCCTCCGTTCTCTGCTAACTGGTCTGCTTCACCTCTGCACATGAGTGATGATCGTTTTAGTCAATACGGGGTTCTTGCTCCTGCATCTAAAGCTGACTTTGCATTTGTGCAACACATGATTCATCATCTTGATGAAAGTGGGACGATGGCGATTGTATTGCCTCATGGCGTACTATTTCGCGGCGGTGGTGAGGGAACTATTCGTAAGTATCTCATCGAGAACAAAAACTACCTTGATTGTGTTATCGGGCTACCTGCTAATATCTTTTATGGCACAAGTATCCCTACATGTATATTAGTTTTTAAAAAATGCCGTGAAGATGCCCAGCACGTCCTGTTCATTGATGCGTCCAACGAATATGAAAAAGCTAAAAACCAAAACTATCTTACCGATGAGAATGTCGAGAAGATTATTACGACTTATCAGAATCGAAGTGAGATAGAGAAATATTCTCACCTTGCACCGCTCTCAGAAATCGCAGAAAATGACTATAACCTCAATATCCCTCGTTATGTGGATACGTTTGAAGAAGAAGAGGTTATTGACCTTGATGCAGTAGCCCTTAATCTTCGTGAGATCGATACACAGATGAAAATGACCGATACGACAATAGCGGCGTTTTGTGCTGAACTTGGTATCAGTGCACCGTTCTAAAGGGAAAAGTATGAAAAATATAGATAAAAAAAGTTTGGAAAATGCTTACCGTTTATTTGAAAGTGGAGATATAGCAAGTGTTGAAATAGGCACAACCAAAGGTTTACAGCAGATTCATACTTATTTGTTTAATGGCTTGTACGATTTTGCAGGACAAATCCGTGAATGCAACATCTCCAAAGGAGGGTTTCGATTTGCCAATACTTTGTATCTTAAAGAGATTTTAGTCAAAATCGAACAGATGCCCCAAGAGAGCTTCGAGGAGATTGTCGCTAAATATGTAGAGATGAATATCGCACATCCTTTTATGGAAGGCAACGGGAGAACCATGCGAATATGGCTCGATATGCTTCTTAAAACAAAACTAAAAAAAGTAGTAAACTGGCAATTTGTCCCCAAAGATCTTTATCTTCAAGCAATGGAGAGAAGTCCTATCAATGATTTAGAGCTTAGTGTTTTGATAAGTGCCCATTTAACTGGCGAGATAGACAATAGAGAAATCATCTTCAAAGGGATAGAACAGTCGTATTATTACGAGGGATATGAGAAAGAAGAAGTGAAATGAGTAAGATTCCAAAACTACGGTTTAAAGAGTTTAGTGGGGCGTGGGAAGAAAAGAAAATAGGTAATATTTTAAAAATAGGTAGTGGCAAAGACTATAAACATTTAAAAAATGGAGACATACCAGTTTACGGAACTGGCGGTTATATGCTATCTGTTGATAAGTATCTTTATGATGGAGAAAGTGTTTGTATTGGAAGAAAAGGAACTATTGATAAACCCGTATATTTGACTGGAAGATTTTGGACGGTTGATACTCTTTTTTACACACATTCCTTTAACCAAGTTATTCCAAAATTTGTTTTTTCTTTATTTCAAAAAATTAATTGGAAAGAATATAACGAAGCTTCGGGTGTTCCAAGCCTTTCAAAAAGTACAATAGAAACGATAAAAATAACTTTACCCTCAAAACAAGAACAAGAAAAAATCGCATCTTTTCTAAGCTCGGTTGATACCCGCATTGAGCAACTCACCAAAAAGAAAACACTCCTAGAACAGTACAAAAAAGGTGTGATGCAAAAGGTTTTTTCGCAAGAGATACGATTCAAAGATGATGATGGAAGTGAATTTCCTGAGTGGGAAGAGAAAACCATAGCTGATTGTATAACTGAAAGTAAAATCAAGGGAGTATAATGAACCCTTTTTTCAAGACCAGTAAATCAAGTTTTTTAATTCCACCTTTTTATGATACCAACGGTAACAGTTTTGCTCCTTTAGGGTCTAAATTATTCATAGCTTGATAGTAAACTTCATTTGGGGTTTTGTA
>CAISHH010000133.1 GCA_903885085.1 uncultured Campylobacterales bacterium | reverse complement strand
GGCAGTTCAAGACAAGCTCAACCACAGACCACGTAAAATATTAGGATTTAAGACACCATTTGAAGTTTTCTATGGTAAGATTTCACAAGCAAGCTAAAAAGCATAGGTGTTGCACTTATGACTTGAATTGGCGTCTTTTAAAGTTGAGTGAGGGCGCAATTTTTGCACTGACAAATCCTGCTAAAAATATCAAAAGAGCGATGCCAATATCTTTGAGATTTTTAAAATCATAGCTTTTACTTGGTGGAAACTCTTTGTTATCGACAAGAGTTTTAGGATCGATGGAAGAGACTTTTATATCATAGCTTTGAGATTTCAATGTGTAGTATTTGTTCTGTTTTGGAGAGTAAGCTTTGATCTCAATGGCTGGAATCGTAAAATTGTTTTTTGATCTGAGTGCATAAGAGTATTCTCTTTTGATCTCGTAGCCGTTTGGTGTAGCTTTGGAGGCAATATCTGTTACTTGCGAAAAAGCTGTGACATTGGCAATCTTGCTAAGCATCTGAAGACTTTTTTCATTATATCCTGCGCCGCTGAGCGTATAGCGAATATTCGCCGATCCGTACTGATTGATATCGCTTTTTTGCAAGTTTGCATCGAGGGTGAAATCTCCAATAAGATCAATTTTTTCACTCAAAGGGCTTACATGTAGAGTTATAGGCTCGATTGGGATTTTTTTATCAACAGTCTTGACCAACGTAACGTCGTCGTGTCCGCCTAAAACACCATCTATAAGGGCATTATCGCTTGCCAATCGAATTGTACAATCAAAACCTATATGTAGCTCTCCGGATTTTAGAGGGAAAAGTAGATATCTATAGGTTGTTGAGGAGTTGTGCAAAGAGACTTTTTTGATTACTTGATCTAAAAGAATGATCTCATAAGCATCATTTTTTTGGGGTTCTAGTTGAAAAAACATTGCAGTTGCGTAATCTTTTTGTGCCACTGTAATCGTAATTTGTGTTGCTTCTTTTACGAAGAGCTCTTTTTTACTGATATTTTGTGTGTAGCTTGCAAGCTGTGAATCTCCAAAAAGGTAAAGTGGAAATAAGAGTAAGAGGTAAATTTTACCAAGGTGATTTTTCATCTGTATATCCTTTATTGATTAGTTCATAAGAGCGGTATCCCATTTGATACTGTTTTGCATTTGATGATTTTTGTGTATTTTGATTCACTTTTTGCGTATCGCCTTTTTTAGAATCGCCCGCACCATTACTGCTTTCACCGGCTTGTTGGCTTGAACCACTTTTGCCTCCACCCTCTTTTTTATCATCTTTTACAGTCCCGGTTTTTTTAGAGCTGTTCTTTTTACTTTGAGGATCTTTTGGAGGCATCATATCAAAGATATTGACACCAGTTTTGAGGTTGAGCTTTTGTAAAAGAGTCAGGTTGTAAAGAGCGTCTTTATCTTCTCCCAGAGCAAGCGCCTGTTCATAAAAAACTTCGGCTCTGTCATAGCGCTGCAGATGAATCGCACATCCAGCCATATCATAAAAGATTTTTTGCTTTATGATTTTGGAGATTGTTTGTATCTTATCAAAATACTCCAGTGCTTTTTTATACTGCTTAGCTTTGTAATAAGAGCTCGCAATATTGTAGTAACTTTGTACACTCGGAGTTGCTTTTTCAAACTCTTTTGCGGCTTGTAGATATTGTTTATCAGCAAACGCTTTATCTGCATTGGAAAAATGGTAAAAATCAATAATATCAGCTTTTGCAGAGTGCGGCAAAAAGAGAAAAAGAGTTAGAAAATAGAGCTGATGAAGCTTCGTCACACTCGCAAAAAAGAGAAAAATGGCGATAAGAAGAGGAATAAAATAGAGTTCAAAATAGCTTTTTACCTGAATGGTTGCGTCATCTTTTTTCCCTTTATTTGATGAAAGATCATTTGAAAGTTGTGTGAGAGTGGAAGAACTCAATGTATAATATTTCCCTCCGTTTGAAGTTGCTAGATCTTTTAGCATTGGATTGATGCGTGAGATCACAAGAGAGCTGTACTGATCTTTAATGGTTATACCATCTTTTTTAAGAGCAACTCCATCCTTAGAAGCAGTTGCTACGATATACGGAGTGATAGAGTTTTTTTTACATATTGAAAGTAATTCATTTAGATCTGTTTCATCTCCTCCATCGCTGAAAATAATAAGATTCTTCTTTTGTACAGATGTCTTAGCGATCGTAACAAAGAGTTGTTTTAGCTCTGTACTTTTTGTGAGAATATTAGCTGGATTAAGCGCATCAAGAGCCATAATACTGATAGCTGTATCCGTCGTAGGCGGTGATATGAGCAGAGTCTTTGAAGTAAAAGCAAAGATGGAAAATCTATCTTTTGGATGGAGTTTTAAAAGCTTTTCTATCACTTCTTTAGCCGCTTCATAACGAGAGGGCTTGATATCTTCAGCTTGCATAGAAAAAGAGGCATCAAGAGCGATGATATAGTCTTGAGCATCAAATTTTTCTTGACTTGGTGAGTTTTGTATGACTGGGCGAGTGAGGGCGAGGAGTAAAAAAACAAGTGAGAGATAAAGCAGTTTTGTCTGTCTTTGCTGCATTTTTTTATTTTCTAAAAAGTGTGATTCTATACTGTTTTGCTGATTTTTTTTGTAAAGAAAATAGAGTGGGATAAGTGTAAAAAATACCCAAGGATAAAGAAAGCCCATCATGCTCTCCTCTTAGAGATCAAGGCTAAAAGCAAGAGTGCAGCAGCGAGTAGCGGATAAAAAGCTAGAAGCTGTTTATTAAGATAGTTCTCTGAACGTATCTGGCTTGGTTCAAGTTTGTCTATCTCGTTATAGATCTCTTCGAGCTTTGAAGCGTCAGAGGCCCCAAACATCTTTGCGTGAGAATTATTTGCTATGAGTTTTAAAAGGGCTTCATCAAAATCCCCTTTTTTACCAATGCCGATGGTGTAGATCTTAATATTATTTTTCACGGCGATATCAAGAGCAACTTTTGGCGAAATCGTACCACTGTTATGATAGCCATCGGTAATTAAAAGCATCACTTTCTCTTTTGCTTGACCCATTTTTAAAAGCTGTGTGGCATTTGCAATTGCCTCGCCAATGGCAGTATTTTCTCCAGCGATTCCTACATCCAAAAAATTGATAAGATAGGCAACCGCGTTCATGTCATAAGTCAAAGGAACACTTGAAAATGCGTATGAGCCAAAAACTGTGACACCGACATTGTCATCAAATCTCTCTTTGATAAACTTTGAGATCACCTCTTTTAGTACATCAAATTTACTTTGTTCTGAATGTTCTTTAAAGCCACTCTCGCCCATAGAACCGCTACAGTCTAGGACAAAGACAAGATCACGTCCTTTTCGTTGCTGGCTAGATTTGGAATCATAAGTGATAGGTGAGGCAAGGGCGGTGACTAAAAGCGTTAAGATGAGGGAATAGAACAATCTTTCTTTATTGAACCAGCCTGTTTTTAGACTAAACAAGCCAAGATGTGGGAAGATAATTTTTTTAAGAGTTGCCGGACATCTGTAAATACAGATGATGAGTAAAAGCAGTAAAAATGCAAAGGGGTGCTCAAACTCAAAATGGCCCAAAATATCCTACCTACTAGCGTATAAAAGTTTGAGATAAAGTGTAATGTATGAGCTGTATCCAACTTCGCTAAACTCGAGATTTCCATTTTTATTGTAGATAAATGTTGTCGGAAAACCGCTTACATGGAAGCGCTCTGCAAGGCTAGAATTTGTATCGTTGATAACTTGAAAGCTAAGATTTTTTTCTTTTAAAAATGCTCTTATATCCTCATCACTTTTTGAATTGACAGCAATGGTGATGACATCAAATTTTTTTGAAAGTGTATCGATTGTAGAGTTTTCCATCTTACATGTAGGACACCAAGTTGCCCAGAAATGGATCAAAAGAGGTTTGTTATGCTTTACATGTAAGGAATTAAAAGTTTTACCATCAAGCATAGTTGCTTGAAATTCAGGGAGTTTTGTATCACTCAAATCTGGCGACTTAAGATAGCTCAGTGCATTGCTAAATATAAAAAGAAGTACAGCAAAAATAGCCGTTTCTCTAAGGAGTTTCTTAAAGTTCCAGTTTTTCATTAGTCTACTAAAACATGACCGACAAATTTGCTCATATTATCTAAAATTTCACCGCCACAACGGTATCCAAGTCCACACGCTTCATAAGCAAAAAAGACGCCTGCTTGGTATTTATTGCCATTGGAGTCCTCTGGAAATTCAACATATTCCTGATAAACTTTTTTATAGTTTCCATAAGGTCCATCATTCGCTTTTAATACTTCACCGCTACTTGAGAGAACTTTCGTATTTGCACCCTCGCGTCCAAAAACTGGCTTTTCAACACACTTACCATGTAAGGGTTGAAATGAGGTTGTAAGCAGATATGGCGAGTCAGGAAAAAGGTCGCAGAGTATCTTCATTATCCCTTTTGACTGAAAAAGCAGAGTGTAGGGAGGGTTGAGTAAAATCGCTTTTTGATTTTCCATCACATGCGTGAGTATCGTTGCAAGTTCGGGTTCATCATGAGCGATATCTTCAAAAGGATAGAGCTTAAACCAGTATTCATAAGGATTGTCATTCGCGTCGCATATCTCTTCATCACTGAAACGGACATTTTGGATATACTCAAAATAGGTATTAAATCCCGCGTCTGTCGCGATCTGCTGTAAGAGTCTTGTCGTGACTTCCTCTTCGGCATTTCCCTCTACGCATGAAAATAAAATTTTCCATCCATCATAGCGTTCATCAAACATCTCTGGATCATCAAAGAGAGTGATAAGACGACGAAAGTTATCACGAAGTGCGTCATAGACATTGTTAAACTGCTCCTCTTCATTCATATTGTTAAACTTTAAAAGTGCCCATTGAAGCAGAGCTGTCTCAAAAAGTGAAGTCGGAGTGTCGGCATTGAACTCTATAAGTTTTATAGGTTTGCCATCAATCCCGCCAGCGAGGTCAAATCTGCCATATACATGCCAGTGCACATCGTTTTCCCAACTTTTTTTGATCATCTCTACGAGATTAAAAGGGATACCTATTTCAAAGAAAAGATCATTTTCTATCACATACTCAGCCGCTTTTGCATACATGTCATAAAGCTCATTGACCGCTTCATAATAGTTTTCTGCTTCTTGATGTGTAACGAGAACGAGTTTATCACTTACATATTTACTTCCATCACTATCTGTGTGCCACGTAAAGCCTATCTCTTCTAGAGCTTTATCATCGATCGGTTTGATTGATTTAAGATTTACCATTTTCAGCCTCCAAACATTCCGCCCGAAGATGTCTTCGAACTTCCACTGCTGCTACCGCCAAAAAAGCTTTTTTTAGCTGAACTTCCAGAACTACTAGTCGTGCCACCTGTTGCAGAACGAGAATATGCAGAACGGTTGACACTGTTCGCTTTATTTGCAAAATTTGAGTTGTTCATAAGTGCATTTCCCACCATATGGCCAAGTAAACTTCCCGCCGCAACTGCAAGGATCGTGCCTCCAAGACCCATCCCCTCGCTACCACCTTCATGGTTTAGTTCTGAGCCACCGTTTTGGTATTTGTTATACTCTTGAGAAGCAACATTTTTCATCTCGTCTTGGCTCATTATACGCTCTGTTACTGTTCCGTTGGCATCTTTTGAACGGATGATCGCGCGGCTTGGTCCATCCGTTGGCATCTCTTCAACCACGACATATTTGCCATTTGTAAGCTGCTCAATGACTAAAAATTTATTTTGTTCTTTTTTCTCCTCTTGGCTACATCCTCCAAGAACACTCATTAAGACAATACCGGCACTTCCAATTGCAATACCGCCTGCGAGACTATTGATATGTTTCATCTTTGACATCCTCTTTTTTTGAGTAATATTGATATTATTTTGCTGTTATTATCGTATTTTTTTTTGTCTGGTGTTACTTAATTTATATAAAGTTGATGGAGTACTTTCCCATAACCCTCTAGAATCTTCCACGATTATATCGCTTTTGCTTATACAAAAATCTTTATCAAATCTTTCTCCGCTTTTATTTGCAGAAGTTGAGTAAAGCCAAGGATGTTTTTGTAACACCTGAAGATGGGGATTGTTTTTTACGACTCTTGAAGCTCTATTTTTGATAATAAAAGTTGTTTTTTTGGATCTTCTTACAAGGTTTTTATATTTTTGCGGGACTCTATTTCCATCTGCCTTAAAGGCCTCAAAAGATGGATAAACTTTTAAAAATTCTTTTCCAAGAGGTCGTGATTTGACCTCTTCGAGAAGGGAAGCATCAGCAGATAAAAAACCGACAGTTGTATCTGTCTGTGCTAGAATGATTGACATTTTAAGCTAAAAAATCTTGTAAAGCTTGAGGCTCATTCCAAGCAGGATCTTTCATCTCTGTGAGTGCTGCAATCATCGCGCGAGTCGCACTGAGCGTTGTGAAATATGGAATATTGCGGCGTAAAACTTCCTGACGGATAACGATAGCATCTTTTTTAGACGTGTTGTTATCTGAAGTATTTATTGCTACTTGAATCTCTCCATTTTTCATACGGTCTTCAATATTTGGACGACCTTCAGAAATCTTTAGAACTGTTTCACACTCTAAACCAGCATCGTTGATGATCTTCGCTGTTCCGCCAGTCGCGACAATTTTAAAGCCGTGATCGATAAGTCCTTTTGCAATCTCTGGAGCATGTTTTTTATCCATATCTATGAAAGATAAAAATGCAGTTCCTGAAGTTGGGATGTTATTTCCAGCCGCGAGTTGCGCTTTTGCAAAACTGATACCGAAGTTTTTACTGATACCCATGACTTCGCCCGTAGACTTCATCTCAGGACTTAGAACTAAGTCTGCGCCATAAAGTTTGTTAAATGGGAAAACCGCTTCTTTGACTGCAACATGGTTTTTAAGGCGAGGTTTCAAAATAGCATCTTCTTCCATTACGACATCATATTTGTCATAGTACGCTAAAGAGCTTCTTAGAGTCTCACCCATCATAACACGAGTTGCAACTTTTGCCAAAGGAATTCCAGTCGCTTTACTTACAAATGGAACTGTACGAGAAGCACGAGGATTGACTTCGATAAGGTAGATTTCACCCTCATAGATAGCGTATTGTACATTCATAAGACCATGCACACCAAGGCCAAGAGCGATAGTTTTTGTCTGCTCTTCTACTTGGCGAATCATCGCATCGCTAAGATTCATTGGAGGCAATGAACAAGCGCTATCGCCTGAGTGAATTCCCGCTTCTTCGATGTGTTGCATAACAGAACCGATATAAACATCTAGGCCATCACAGATAGCATCAACATCAAGTTCGATAGCCTGATCTAAAAATTTATCAACCAAAACTGGTGCATCATTACTGACAGAAACCGCAAGATCCATATATTTTTTGAGTTCATCTAGATTGTAAACGATACGCATTCCACGTCCGCCAAGAACATACGAAGGACGAACCAAAACTGGGTAGCCAAGACGTTCAGCTATGACGTAAGATTCCTCTTTTGTGCGGGCAAGACCATTTTCTGGTTGTTTGAGATTGTTATTTATAACAAACTCTGAGAATTTTTCTCTATCTTCAGCAAGGTCGATAACAGCGGCTGTCGTTCCCGAAATATTTGCTCCGATATTTGTTAGTGCATTTGCAAGTTTCAGCGGAGTTTGTCCACCAAAATGTACGATAATGCCATCTGGTTTTTCGTTTTCAATCACTTCACGAACATGTTCAAAATCGATAGGCTCAAAGTAAAGAACATCAGAAGTATCATAATCTGTTGAAACTGTTTCAGGATTACAGTTGTACATAATCGTCTCGATATCCATCTCTTTAAGAGCAAATGCCGCGTGAACACAACAGTAGTCAAACTCAATACCCTGACCAATTCTGTTTGGTCCACCACCGATGATCATCACTTTTTTTCTATCGCTTTGGCGAGGTTTGACACTGGTGAGTTTTGTGATATTTGTTGTTGAATACAAATATGGCGTAAGTGCTAAGAACTCAGCCGCACAAGTATCGACTTCATTGTACTCTAAGTGAATGTCAAGTGCTTTTCGTGCATCGTAAACATCGTTTTCACTGACTTTAGCTTGAGAATTTTTCTCGATGAGTTGAGCGATCTTCATATCTGCAAAACCATCAGATTTGAGTTTTCTTAAAGCTTTTTCATCTTTTAGAGTTTCTGTAGTGATAGTTTTTTCTGAGTTGATGATCTCTTCTATTTGACATAAAAACCATGGATCTATTTTACATGCGTTGAAGATATCATCCACACTCATCCCACGTCTAAAACCCTCTGCAACATAAAGGATACGGTCAGCATTTGGACGGCGGATCTCATGGATCATCGTCTCATCATCACAATCAAGTTCGTCAAAACCTCGAAGACCAGTTTCTAAAGAACAAAGCGCTTTTTGTACAGACTCTTTAAAAGTACGCCCAATAGCCATAACTTCGCCCACTGATTTCATACTTGTTGAAAGTGTACTCTCAGCTTCAGGGAATTTTTCAAAAGTAAAACGAGGGATTTTAGTTACGATATAGTCGATAACTGGTTCAAATGCCGCAGGTGTTCCCGTGATATCATTTTCGATCTCATCGAGTGTAAAACCGACTGCTAAAAGTGTTGCGACTTTTGCGATTGGATATCCCGTAGCTTTACTTGCAAGCGCAGATGAGCGAGAAACGCGAGGATTCATCTCGATAACAATCATACGTCCAGTTTCAGGGTCAACTGAGAACTGAACATTACTTCCGCCTGTGTCAACACCGATCTCGCGTAAAATTGCAAACGAGGCATCACGCATACGTTGATACTCTTTGTCTGTGAGTGTAAGCGCAGGAGCAACGGTGATAGAGTCTCCCGTGTGAACGCCCATAGGATCGAAGTTTTCTATAGAACATACGATAATACAGTTATCCGCTTTGTCGCGTATAACTTCCATCTCATACTCTTTCCAACCAAGAAGAGATTCTTCGATGAGGATCTCATTTACAGGAGATTCTGCAAGACCGCGCGCTGCGAGCTTTTTAAATTCATCGATATTGTAAGCAACCCCGCTTCCGCCACCTGCTAGTGTAAACGAAGCACGGATGATCGTAGGAAAACCTATCTCTTCAGCCGCACTTACCGCTTCTTCAAGATTGTATGCATATCTTGAAAATGGAAGGTCCATGCCAAGTTTTAGCATTGCTTCTTTAAAGGCTTGTCTATCTTCACCTTTGTGAATTGCCTCAGGATTTGCTCCAAGGAACTCAATTCCCTCTAACATCCCTTTTTCATGCATCTTCATCGCAACGTTGAGTGCAGTTTGTCCGCCCATTGTAGGAAGAATAGCATCGACTTTTTCTTTTTTGATTATCTCGGCAATGATATCTTCTTTGATTGGTTCGATATATGTGCGGTCTGCAAATTCAGGGTCTGTCATGATGGTTGCCGGATTTGAGTTGATAAGAATAACTCTATATCCAAGTTCTTTAAGAGTCTTGACCGCTTGAGTTCCAGAGTAATCAAATTCACAAGCTTGACCGATGATGATCGGACCTGATCCAATCAGAAGTATAGTTTTTATATCAGTGCGTTTTGGCATTTTTAACCTTTAGAAAAGTTTGTACAAAATTTTTTTATTATACGAAAAAAGCACTTAAAATTTGATGATTTTATAGAAAGTGAGAGCCTTACATGTAAGAAATTTGAGAACTCTTTGCATGTAAAGTTGTTAGAGGTTGGTTCTTGTTAAATTTCCCATCGATACATAAGAGAAATAAGTCCGCTAAACATATATTTATCCGAAATGATTGGAGAGTCTTGTTCCGATTTTCCTAAATAGTCCGCGCGGAAGTTGAGTAGAGTAGACCACTTTTTTGTAAACTCGTATTTTGCATATGTTTCAAATGACAGATCAACACTCGATGATGGAGAATATACGGGTCTGTTTAATGTAGCTTCACTTGAAGAAACACCATAATAATAGTCATTGAATTTTGCTGCATGGTACGTTGCCATGACACTTGGATAAAAATCCCAATTTTCGAGTTTAACATGTTGTCCGACTTCTGCTCTGGCAATATATGAGTTGCTTTTGTTTAAAAGATCTTGAAATAAAACAGCATTTAAAAAAGTATCTTTATACTGCATATCAAATCCAAGACCACCTTGAATGCTGTTGTCTTTGTTTTTCATGCCAGTAAGGGCAGATGAATCTTTTGAGGCATATCCCAGAGGTTGCGGCTCAGCACTCAGTGAAAATGCCCAACTAAAATCATCTTTTTTATCGCCCAAAAAATAAACGCCGACTCGTGTCCATCTGACA
This sequence comes from uncultured Campylobacterales bacterium, assembly GCA_903885085.1. GTDB lineage: Bacteria > Campylobacterota > Campylobacteria > Campylobacterales > Sulfurimonadaceae > Hydrocurvibacter. The sequence goes on along the minus strand of CAISHH010000133.1, from coordinate 1,896 downwards.
TAAAAAAGATTATTGTCAAAAAATACAACTGGAGAGGGCACTACTTTTGTATCTGCACCTTTATATGGCTGTGTTTGAAAGTAGGGACCTGCACCTATTAACAATGGCGTCGTTTGCGTTTGCGCAACAATTTGTGTGATGAGTAGAAATAAAAAAACTAAAAACTTCATAATACCTCCTTAATAAGATAAAAATATCTTGGTTCTTTTGATTTATAGTAAGGAGAGATGACAGCGACTTGATAGCCCTGAGATGTTTTAATCGCAGTCACTTTTCCAACTTTCATCCCTTTGAAAAAAAGCTTATCTAGACCTGATGAGACAACTTCATCTCCCACTTTTATGGGCATCCAAGAGGGAATAAAGTTCACGATAATTGTACCATCATTATTTCCTCGGGCAATCCCAGGAGCACTGTTTTCTCCGATATAAACAGCATAGGTACATTTCATATCTCCATTAAGGAGTGCAATTGGCCTATTTTCATATGATACTGCAATACCTGCAATACTATCCTTATACACAAGCCCATAAATTTTTGAAGAGTTAAAATCCTTCATTTGCAACCAAAGTTTATTGATATCTGAAAACTTTACATAAGAAACAGTGCGTACAAGTTGGATATTAGGGTCCGTTTTGAGAGTTGTATTGCTTTCTTTGTAAATACTATTGAGTTCTGATGAAAGTTGTTGCATAAGAAGATGATCTTTATCATAATGTTCAAGTTTTTGAGTTAGTTCTTGTATGCGTTGTTGCTGATGAAAATGTTCATCGATTCCATCAGAAAAAGATTTTATAGAGTTAAAGTAGCTGTTTTGAACGGCATTTGAAAGTGATATAAATGGGGATTGTATAGTCGTAGAGTAATATATAGCACCGCCAAGCAGTACTATAAAGATTGTAAAAAAAACAAGTAAACCCTTATTCATTCTCAAAAAGTTCTTGTAGTAAATCTATCTCCTCTAGAGCGCGACCTGTTCCACGAGCAACGGCCAAAAGAGGCTCATCTGCTACATAAACAGGGATTTTTACGATATCTGATAAAAATTTATCAAGATGACGGATCAAAGCTCCACCACCTGTAAGGATAATACCGTTATTGACGATATCTCCGGCAAGGTCTGGAGGCATTTGCTCTAAAACATCTCGTAATGCCTCAGAGATTTCACGAAGCGGTTCACGCATCGCTTCTCTTGCATCTTCACTTGTAAGCTCGATAGAACTTAAAAGTCCTTCAACCTGATCCCGCCCATTTACAACGATGTTTAATTCTTCTTCAAGAGGTATAGCTGTACCGATAGCGATTTTGATCACTTCTGCAGTTCTCTCACCAATCAAGAGATTATATTTTCTTTTGACATAATCTACGATCGCTTTATCAAGTTTATCTCCCGCAACGCGGATAGATTTTGATAGAACAAGACCACCAAGAGAAACAACACCTATCTCAGTAGTACCACCACCAATATCAACAACTAAGTTTCCTTGAGGTTGACGGATATCAATTCCTGCACCGATTGCTGCAGCCATTGGTTCTTCGATAAGGAAAACTTCGCGTGCACCAGCACTGAGTGCTGATTCACGAACAGCTTTACGTTCAACTTGTGTTAGACCATAAGGCACACAGATGATGATACGTGGGCTGATAAGGCTTTTTCTTCCGTGCGCTTTTTCTATGAATTTTCTTATCATTTTTTCAGTCATATCAAAGTCGGCGATGACACCATCTTTCATCGGACGGATCGCTTTGATGTTGCCTGGAGTTTTACCGACCATCTCTTTTGCTTCATGACCGACAGCGAGTACTCTCTGTTGACCATATTTTTCTGTTTTTACAGCAACGACTGATGGCTCGTTGATGATAATACCTCTTCCTTTAGCAATTACTAGAGTATTT
>CAISHH010000132.1 GCA_903885085.1 uncultured Campylobacterales bacterium | reverse complement strand
TTAGACCCTAAAGGAGCAAAACTGTTACCGTTGGTATCATAAAAAGGTGGAATTAAAAAACTTGATTTACTGGTCTTGAAAAAAGGGTTCATTATAGTTCGTTACAATACTATTGGGGAATTTGAACGTTATCTTGATACACAAAATATTCAAGATGGCGATAATCTCCTCCTGCAGATCTTCACCTCTATCAATGATGAAGAAATTATTGCTGCGTTACTTCAAGATATCACGAAACTTCTTCCTCGTGCTCAGATTATAGGCGCAACTACGGATGGAGAAATCTGCAACGAAAAAGTGATGACACACACAACAGTGATCTCAATCTCAATATTTGAAAAAACAAAACTCAAAACAGCACTTGTGACAAATGTTAATGATAGCAAAAAGATGGGGCAAGAGATGGCACAAGAGCTTCTTTGCCAAGACACTAAGCTCATCATCACATTTGCAGATGGTTTATACACTAACGGTGAAGAGTATTTACAAGGATTAGCATCAGTAGATGAGAAAGTTATAGTCGCCGGAGGAATGGCTGGAGATTATGCAACATTTAGGGCTACTTACGTTTTTACAAGAGATAAAATAGTTTCAAACGGTGCAGTTGGAGTTTCACTATCAAATAAAGAGCTCATGGTCTTTACAGACCATAATTTTAATTGGCTTACTCTAGGTAGAGATATGATTATCACACATGTAGAGAAAAACAGAGTTTATACCATAGATGGCATCTCGGCGTATGATATTTATAAAAAATATCTTGGTGAAGAAACGGCACAGCAACTTCCTGCCATCGGTATCGAGTATCCTTTAGTTATCAAAAAAGATGGAAAAAGAATTGCCCGAGCAGTTTTGGCGCGTCATGATGATGGTTCACTCTCCTTTGCTGGAAACTTGTCAAATGGTGACATCGTACATTTTGGTTATGGTGATGCTGCATCGATACTGCACTCTTCTGTAGTGTCACAAAATAAACTGCTAAATCAACCCGTAGAAGCTATCTTCGTTTACTCGTGTATGGTAAGACGCCGTTTTATGCCCGATCTTAGCAATGAAGAGATAGAACCTTTAAATAAAATTGCACCCACAGCAGGCTTTTTCACGTATGGAGAATTCTTTTCCTCACATGGAAATAAAGAACTCTTAAATCAAACGATGACGATTCTAGCCCTGAGTGAATCACAAAAAATAGTTTCTTCAAAACCTTTGAAACAAATAACAAATACAAGATTAAATGATTATCAAAAATCTATCCGAGCACTTTCACATCTTTTGAGTGCGACGATCCATGATTTAAATGAAGAAAATAATACTCTCAACAACAATGCCGCTAAGCTACATATAAGAGAGGAATCACTCCGCTTAGCTCAGGAGATAGGGCACTTTGGAAGCTGGGATGTTAATCTCATTACAAAAGAAACGCTCTGGTCTCAAGAGAGCTACAATATCTATAAAGTCGATAAAAGTGTAAAGCCCACCCTTGACACATTTTTGAGCAGAATTATAGAAGAAGATAAGCCAAAAGCTGCCAAAAAACTCGAAGAGATGCACGATGGTAAGATCAAACGTATTGAACTAAGAGCCACAAGAGATGATGGCGTTATTATCAATATCCTCCTCAATGGACAAATGATTTTAAACGAAGAAGGTATACCTATTAGGATGATAGGAACAACGCTTGACATCACCGAGATAGTTGAACTCAGAGAAAACAACAAGAGACAAGCTCTTATCTTAGAACAGATACATGATTCAGTTGTTGCATCGGACATGAATGGCACTATAATACACTGGAATAACGGTGCAAAAGAGATGCATGGCTATAGTTATGAAGAGATAATGGGTAAATCTGTTTATATGTTATATCCAGAAAATGCCCTAGAGAAAATCAAACATATGAGAGAGTTAGTTTTACAAAATGGTACATGTAAAGATGAGATCACCAAAATCACAAAATCAGGAACCCTTATCCAAACAGATGTAACCCTTTCTCTTTTGAAAAATGAAAATGGTGAAGTGATCGGGGTTATAGGATTTTCTCAAGATATCACCCAAAAAAAAGAGGTAGAAAACAAACTTCAAAAACAAACTGAACTTTTAAACCATCAAGCGTATCATGATCAGCTCACAAATCTGCCAAACCGTATCCTTTTTGATGATCGGTTGGAACAGTCTATAGCGAATTCAAAAAGACATGATGAGAGTTTTGCACTTTTGTTTATCGATCTGGATAATTTTAAAGAGATCAATGATACCTTGGGTCATAATATCGGAGATAAAGTCCTTCAGCTCATTGCCAAAAAGCTTTCTACTTGTGTCAGAATGGAAGATTCACTTTCCCGTTTGGGCGGCGATGAATTTACTATCATTTTACAAAATATCAAAACACCCATAGCCGCCGCGGAAGTAGCACAAAAACTACTTGATATTATCAATACGAAACTCACCGTCAACAATCATGAAATCTACCTTTCTGCAAGTATCGGGATTAGTATCTATCCAAAAGATGCATTTGATAAAAATGACATTATAAAGTTTGCGGACAGTGCCATGTATAAGGCTAAAGAAAAGGGGAAAAACAGCTATACGTTTTACTCAGTTGATATGACAAAAATAACTTTTGAAAAAGTCATGTTGCAAAACAGTATGCGAACAGCTATCACAAATGAAGAATTTATTGTTTACTATCAGCCTCAGATCAATGCCAAAAAAGGTGTCATTACAGGAATGGAAGCCCTTGTAAGATGGAAACATCCGAGTATGGGTCTTATCTCACCAGTAAAATTTATTCCTCTTGCTGAGGAAAGTGGATTTATCATCCACTTAGACAATTATGTTATGAAACAAGCGATGAAAGATTTCACCTATTGGTATAGCATTGGGATGAATCCAGGAGTTTTATCGCTTAATCTTTCTATAAAACAGCTGGTAAATGATGATTTCATCAATTATCTCACAAATACTGCGAAGGAAATAGATTTTAACCTTAAGTGGCTTGAGCTAGAGATCACGGAGACACAGATGATGCAAGATCCGCTTGCTTCTATCAAAAAATTAAATATTATCAGCGATATGGGTATTGAGATAGCCATTGATGACTTTGGAACAGGCTATTCATCTTTGGCATATCTCAAACGTCTGCCTGTAGATAAGCTCAAAATTGATAAATCTTTCATAGATAATCTCCCAGAAGATGAAGAAGATTGTGCCATTTCAAAAGCGGTTATAGCTCTTGCTAAAAGTTTAAATTTAAAAATCATCGCAGAGGGTGTTGAGCATCAAAAACAAAAAGATTTTTTACTCGACAATGGATGCGAAAATATTCAAGGATATTACTACAGCTGCCCTATTCCAAAAGAAGAGATGGAGTTTTATCTATTTCATTTTTAACCAGCGATTAAACAACTTTTTTATACCATCTTTTCAATCAACTCAATTGGAGAACCAAATGGACGATAGTTCCAGATACGCGAAACTGACAGAGTTTGGCAAAAAACTTTTAAATAAACCCTCTTTGAGTGAAGGTCTTGTTTTAATATCCGATACAGCAAAAGACCTCTTATGCGCACAAAGATGTTCTATTTATATTTATGATAAGAGTCATAATCAACTATGGACAGTCCTCTCTGATGAAATACAAAAGATACAAATATCGGCTGCGGAGGGTGTAGTTGGTCATACTTTAAAAGAGAAAAAGCCCATTATCAGCAATGATCCTTATTCTGATCCAACGTTTTTCAAAGAGATCGATCATCAAACAGGTTATGTAACAAAAAATATCGCAACAGCGCCGGTCTTTAACTCTAGCAGAAAGACCATCGGCGTATTACAGCTTTTAAATAAAGAGGATGGCTTTAACGATGAGGATACAAAATTTATGATATTTTTCGCACACTACATCAGCAGTTACCTAGAACTCGCATCTTTGCTCGGAGACAATAATGAATAAATTCGCAGAAATCGCCAAATTTGGCAAAGAACTTGTAGAGACGCAAGAGATAGAAAATGCTCTTGATCTCATTGCCATTGAAGCCAAAAAACTTCTAAAGTGTGAAAGATGTTCTATCTTTCTTATCGATTATGAATCCCAAATGTTATGGACAAAACATAGCGATGGCATTGGCAGAATCGCCATTTCAACAGATGCCGGAATCGTCGGGCATACATTTAAAACAAGAGCGCCTCAAATAGTCAACAATCCTTATGATAATCAGTTTTTTATGCCAAATATCGATAAAAAGAGCGGATTTACAACAAAAAATATTATTACAACGCTTATTTTTGATTCAAACCGCGAAGTGATAGGAATCATCCAGCTTTTAAATAAATTAGAAGGTGACTTCGAAGAAGATGATTTAAAAGTTTTAAACTTTTTCGCAAATTATGTCAGCGGAACTCTTGAACTTGCCTTAATACAGGAAAAAAACACGCAGCTTTAAAGAAGCTGCTTTTTTATCCAGTGACTTAGAACATAAAGTCCCCAGACATGCTGTTTAAATTTTCCACGACGAGCCAGCTCAATATATTTTTCTAAAACCTCTCGCCTGAACATTCCCGTTTGCTCATTTACTTCCAAGATAAGATCGATGTTTCCCGAAGCGATGAGCCATTCCATATAAGGATTTGAAAAGCCCTTCTTTTTACGTTGTAAGATCTCTTCATTCAAATATGGTGCAGCGATCTTTTTGAGAAGTGCTTTTGTTTTTCCCTCTTGGTATCGTAACTCAGGCGAAAGCTGAAAAACAGTTTCTGCTAGATGATGATCCAAAAATGGAGTACGAGACTCGATGGAGTGCGCCATACTCACATGGTCAAGCTTACGTAAAAAATGTTCCGCTTGAAAGATGTTGAGATCGATGTAGCTGTACCACGAAGCTTCATCTTCGTGGTGGGAATTTTCAAACCTATCTCTGTAGGGTTTGAGATATTTCAGAGACTCTCCATCTCGGATATTTTGACGCATAATTTCATTTTTTTGCAGGTCTGTAAACTTATCTCCCGAAGTGCGAAACAGCAATGTTTCATTCCAGATACGCTTATACCATTCCCACTCTCGATTCATTGAAAAGTTTGAGCGAAAATATTTTTTGAGCCAGTTTTTGTGCATAAGCGTCGCGGCTTTTTCGACATCGAGATACTCAAAATATTGTCTATATCCCAAAAACAGCTCATCACTTCCCTCTCCGCTCATCACAACGCGGTAGCCCTCTTTGCTTATCTCTTCAAAAAGCAGATACAGTGGAATCGCCGCGGGATCATTAAGAGGTTCGTCCAAAGTTTCAAAAACATTTTCACTCGCTTCCATAAATCTATTTTGGTCTATCTCAACAATGCTGTTTTTCACGCCTAAAAACTCAGCCGTAGAGAGAGCATTCTTTCGCTCATCATAGTTTTGGTACTCGTTATATCCGAGTGTAAAAGTATGAAGATTATGCCCCATTTTTTTAGAGATAGCCGCGATTAACGCACTATCAATTCCACCTGAGAGCAGTGAAGCTATGGGAACGGAGGAGTTTAAGCGAGTAGAAATGGAATCTAAAAGATTTTCTTCCAACAGCTTTAAAGCAAAAGACTCATTTTCAATGCTCGAAGGGCTTACATGCAAAGTGCCCTGCGGGTATAAGAGATCATAATAGCGTTTAACCTCAACTTTATTGTCTCTATAAGTAAGATATTCCCCAGCGGCAAGTTTGTAGATACCTTCATAAAAAGTGTGCGGCGGTGTGGGTGCTAAAAAAGAGAGGTAAGAAAGCAAGGCGTCATTACTCAGTTTTTTTTGCTTTAAAAAAGGAACAAGCGCTTTAATCTCAGAAGCAAAAACAAAACTTTTTCCCTGATGATAAAAGAGTGGTTTTTTGCCAAGTCGGTCACGAAATAAATAAAGCGTTTCTCCATCTTTGAGCGCAATAGCGAACATACCACGAAGATGCTGAACAAAGTCTACTCCCCATTTGAGATAAGCGGCGATAAGCACTTCACTCTCTCCTCCGCTTTTATACTCAAATTCCAGTTCCTTTTTAAGCTCTAAAAAGTTGTAGATTTCCCCGTTGAAACTCAGTAAAATCTCTTCATGAACAAGCGGTTGGCGTGCATTTGAAGAGGTGTCCATGATGCTAAGAAGATTATGTGCAAAGAACAGTCGTTCACTTTCTATAACGCCGCAAAAATCGGGCCCGCGATGGTGCATAAGTGAGAGTGCATATCTCGCTTTGCTCTCATCATATTCACCGAGTATTCCAAAAACCGCACACATTATTTAAAAAGTCCTACGCTGATATCTTTGTGCATGTAACCCTTTTTTATCTCACACTTTGCGCCGAGTTGTTTTGCCAAAGCTTTGATCTCATATTCCTTAAAATAATTATACACAAGCGATTCATCATCGCCCTCGAGGATATTAAAAATAAACCCTTTTTTAGAAGCTTTGTAGCAGTTTTGAATAAAAAGATGCGTCTCAAATTTTTGCATGATATTCATCGCTCCACTGCAAAAATAATAATCCGCAAGCGGGAGCTCATCATAAAGTCCGTCAAGTGTTAAGATCTCACAGCCCGTTCTTTTTTTCGCCTCTTCAACCATCTCATCCATCACATCGATGCCGATGTATTGCAAAGGTTTACTCTTCATAAAATGGTATAAATCTCCAAATCCACATCCGATATCAACTACCTTACATGTAGAGATTTCATCTCTTACTAAAGAGAGCAAGATTTTAAATCTCAGATTTTGGCTTTGCTCACTATTCCAGTGAAGCGCCTTACATGTAAGCCCATATTTTTGGAGTGCGGCGCTATAAAATGTCTCGTTTTCAACTCTTGGCATAATCTCTTCTAAATTTTTTTAAGATTATACTCAATCTTCTCTTATCTAGTTTAAACCTTTCATTTAGTAAAATTCCACAATTCAAACAAGGACCATCATGCGTTATCTACTTCTTCTTTTCGCACTATTCAACTTTGCCTTCGCCGTCGTTTCTATCGCGCCAGTTGAAATCGGCAAAACTCCTGGTACCAGTGGGCAGGTAAACGGGTCTTTTTCTACACAGCGTGGTAATACTGATGCAGACGCGTACAGCGGTGGAGCAAAACTTCAATATGATGATAATGCAACTTATGTCACATGGGCCGAGGCTTCTTTTAACTACGCTGAATCTTCAGGAATAAAAAGTGCTTCTGATACTTTTTTACATCTTCGATATATTCATACTTACGATAGTATCAAAAATGTCAACTGGGAAGCTTTCGTACAATCTCAAACCAACCAATTTACAAACGTGAACGAGAGATTTATCACAGGGGGCGGATACCGTTTCAATGTAAAAGATGATGATCTTGGAAAATTCTACCTCGGAGCTGGCGCATTTTATGAGCATATAGATTACTCAACGTCGATCGATCCAAAGGAAAACAATATTCGTGGCAACTTTTATCTTGCATACAAAAAAGATTTTGGAAAAGACTCTTCGATCTCATACACCGGCTATTATCAACCTAAACTTAATGATATCCATGATTATCTTCTTTCACATGCTTTGGAACTGCAAGTCTATGTTTATCTTAAACTTTATCTTTCTTTGAAAGTATCTTACGCAACGGACACAAATCCGGCAGTCAGTATTAAGCAAACAGATTTTTCACAAGTCACAAGTTTAGTTTACAAATTTTAGGAGCTCATTATCATGCAAGCAAAAATCTACTTCGGCTCAAGCGAAGCTACAAAAGAGTCTCTTTCACAAAGACTCAGTCCATTCAATGGTAAAGTTGTAAGCCAAGCCCCAATCTGTAACGTACAAGACGTGCTTCAAGCACTTAGTATTGCACAAAATGCGACAAAAGAGGCAAAGCGATCCACACTTGCACAAAGATGTGCGTGGCTTTTAGATGTTGCTCAAAAACTGCGTGAAAATAAAGAAGATATTGCCCAAACCATAACTGATGAAGTAGGAAAACCTATCTCTTTCTCACGCATCGAAGTTGAACGTGCCATCGAAACTGTCACACTTAGCGCTGAAACAATGCGTACAATGCACGGCGAAACTATCAATACAGATGCGATGCCAAGCGGACGTAAATCGATAGCTTATTTCACAAGAGAGCCAGCGGGTGTCGTAGTGGCGATCACTCCCTTTAACTTTCCACTTAATCTCGTTGCCCATAAACTCGCTCCCGCGCTTGTAGCAGGCAATACAGTCGTGCTCAAACCCACACCTGAAGCACCTCTGACTGCTTATAAATTCGCAAAACTTTTTATAGAAAGCGAGTATGCCATCAAAGATGCACTTAGTGTCGTTTACGGCGATGCGGAAGTGGGAAGTGCCCTTATCACAAGCGATATTCCCCGCGTTATCAGCTTTACAGGAAGTGTTCCTGTGGGCAATATCATCACAAAAAATGCGGGTATCAAAAAAGTGAGTTTAGAACTCGGAGGCAATGCCGCGACATACATCGACAAAACTGCTGACCTTAACCATGCAGCAACAAAGTGTGCCATCGGTGCTTTTGTCAACTCTGGACAAGTGTGTATCTCCCTGCAACGTATCTATGTCAACAGCGAAATTTATGATACTTTCGCCCAAATGATGGCAGAAGCGACAAAAAAACTCGTCGTTGGTTCCCCTTATGAAGATGATACTTTTATGGGACCGCTGATCGATGAAGATGCTGTTTTAAGAGCTTCTAGCTGGATACAAAATGCGATTGATGAGGGAGCAAGATCTTTACTTAAAGTCAAAAGCGATGGAAAACTCTTTTATCCATGTGTTATGGCTGATGTCACCGATGAGATGAAGATTGTCTGTGAAGAGGTGTTTGCACCTATCGTTTCACTAATCAAAGTAGATGATTTTACTACAGCACGCAAGAAGATGAATAACTCTCCTTATGGTTTGCAGTTTTCCGTCTTTACGAATGATCTCACTCTCGTTAAACGCGCGATTGACGAACTTGATGCTGGTGGTATCGTCATCAATGATATGCCGACTTTACGATTTGATATCCAACCTTATGGCGGTGTCAAACTTAGCGGTGTCGGGCGTGAAGGACCACGTTTTGCCATCGAAGAGATGACTGAGATAAAATCGGTGATAATTAACTAATGAAAAAAGTTGCCATTAGTGCTTGTCTTTTGGGCGGACTTTGCCGTTATGATGGCAAAACTAAAATCCATAACAGTGTTATAACAGCATTTGAGGATTGGGAAATCATCCCGTTTTGCCCTGAAGCACCTTTATTTGGAACTCCAAGAGAACGTATCAGTGTCTTCTATGTAAATGGTCAAAACAGAATCATCACAGATGAAACAGATAAAGATGTGACCGAGCTTTTAATAGATGAGACCAAAAGATTTATCTTGGCCCATCCTGATTTGGATATGATAGTTTTAAAATCAAAAAGTCCAAGCTGTGGGCGTGGAACGACACCAATTTTAAATGACAAAAGAGAGGTCATCGCCTTAGGCGATGGCGTATCTGCGGCTTTATTTAAAGAAAACTATTCACACTTAGAGATTAAAGATGAAACTGGCTTTTAAACAGACGTTGGATGCTCAAAACTGTTCACCTCTTGAATCGTTTGTAAAACAATATTTTTAATAATATTATCCTCTAATCCGTAAGATTCTTCAAATTCTGAAATCACATTTGTATCAAAAGCCTCTATCCCTCGGACAAGTTCAAAGATCTCTCCCAACACTCCCTCATCATGTAAAATAGCGTTCTTAACCTCAAGTGAAACATTCAAATCATCCAAAATCTTTTCAAGATCCACGCTAAAAATCGTATGCATAAGGGATAAAACACCCACAAAATAAGCTTCCCCGAGTATATTATTTTTCACATCTGGCATGATTATTTTCAGTACCTCTTGCATAAGTTCCGTCCTAGATTTTACTAGCAACATTAAAGGAGATTTAGATGAATCATCTTTTGAAACAGACTTGGAATAGATCAAGAGCATAAGCCATTGAGATAAAGGAACGCGCCCAACAAGGACAAGAATATGATGAATCGAAGAAATTCTATTTTTAAAACTGAAGTATCCAGAATTGACAAATTGAAGCAGATGCACAGTGAGCTCATGATTAGTCTCAAATTCTTCTGTGATCTCATCAATATTTGTATCTTGCATCAAGAGTTTATAAAGCTTCAAAATATGCATTTGAGAAGGCTCATATCCACTTTTTTCGACGATTTTAGGAGCCGCAAAGAAATATCCTTCAAACAAATCACAACCATTCTCTTTTGCCAACTGGTAGTTTTCTCTATTCTCCAATTTTGTCCCAATAACAGTAATCCCAGAGCGTTTAAGTTGTGCAGTCAGATTTTTAATACCTTCAAATATACCTTTTTCAAAATCGATTTTCACATAAGCGATCTCTTTAAGCACAGGAGCATATTTTTCCACATTCTCGGGCGTCAACTCATTGACACAAAGTTGATAGCCTTTTTGCTTGAGTTGTTGTATTCTCTCTATTGTTTTATCTGTCATCGGGACATTGTCAAAGAGAGAGAAGATAAAAAATTCATTTGGAATAGTAAAGATAAGGTCATTCATCAAAAATTTCTCATCGATGTTAATAAAGGCTTTATATTTCCCAAGCAGTTCTTTTGTACCAAAAGTGTTGAGGACATCATTGATTACAGAAGCGCTTGCATGTCTGTCGTTGTCTATATTGCTATGTTGAGTTTTATCTCTATACAAAATCTCATATGCACAGGTGTTCTCATCTTTATCAACTATGGGTTGTCTTGCTAAAAATATATTGCTCATCTTGTTATCCTTGCATCTGAGTTAAAACGTGCAGTTCAGATCTATTACCCTTATTATATAAAAGATTAATTTCAAATCAGCTATAATCGCGCAATTTTACATGTGAGAAATATTATGGATATCAGAGAAGAGTTTTTAAGATTTTTCGAATCAAAAAACCACGCTAGAGCCGCAAGTGCGCCTCTTGTTCCAGAAGATGCAACCCTGCTTTTCAATAATGCGGGAATGGTACCTTTTAAATCAATCTTTACAGGGGAAGTTCCAGCTCCTGCAAATCCTCGTGCAACGTCATGCCAGACATGTTTACGTGCCGGAGGAAAGCATAATGACCTTGAAAATGTAGGCCATACCGCGCGCCACCATACATTTTTCGAGATGCTTGGAAACTTTAGTTTTGGAGACTACTTCAAAGAGGACGCGATCGCCTATGCTTGGGAGTTTATCACCGAAGTTATCAAACTTGACAAAAGCAGACTTTGGGTTACCGTCCATGAGAGCGATGACGAAGCTGAACTTCTGTGGCAAAAACATATCTCAAAAGAGCGCATAATGCGTCTTGGCGATGATGACAATTTCTGGCAAATGGGTGACACAGGACCATGTGGACCTTGTAGCGAGATCTTTTACGATCAAGGCGAAGAAAACTTCAACGGCCCTGAGGACTACATGGGTGGAGATGGTGACAGATTTTTAGAGATCTGGAATCTTGTTTTCATGCAGTATGAGAAAAAAGTCAAAGACGGCGAACTTATCCCACTTCCAAAACCTTCTATCGACACAGGTATGGGACTTGAACGCGTTGTAGCGATCAAAGAGGGGATGACAAGCAACTACGGTTCATCTTTGTTTATGCCACTCATCAACCAAGTATCTCACATGATTGGTAAGCCTTACATGTACGAAAGTGGCGCCTCTTTCCGTGTTATCGCTGACCACATCCGTACAGCAACTTTTTTACTTGCGCAAGGCACCAACTTCTCAAATGAAGGGCGTGGCTATGTGCTTCGTCGTATCCTTCGCCGCGGTGTTCGTCATGGATATCTTCTAGGATTTGACAAACCGTTTATGTATAAACTTGTCGATACTTTGGTCTCGATTATGGGCGCAGAGTATGACTACCTTGCGGCAAAAGCAGAGGTTATAAAAGAGCAGATTGAACTTGAAGAAGCAAGATTTTTCAAAACTATCGCATCAGGCATAGAACTTTTCAATGCAGAACTTGAAAACACAAAAGAGATTTTTAGCGGAGAGGTTGCTTTTAAACTTTATGATACTTTCGGTTTTCCACTTGACCTTACAGAAGATATGCTCAAAGAGAAAAATCTCAGCCTCGACAATGAAACTTTTGACACACTGATGGATGAGCAAAGAACTCGTGCAAAGGCTGCGTGGAAAGGGAGTGGAGATGAAGCTACAAGCGGTGATTTTAAATCTCTTATCGAAAGATTTGGCGAAAATAACTTTGTAGGCTATGAAAACACAACTTACAGATCAAAAGTATTAGCACTTTTAAGCGAAGACTTCAGTCAAATAGAAACTCTTCATGCTAAACAAATCGGCTGGGTTTTACTAGACAATACTCCATTTTACGCTCAAAGCGGTGGACAAGCTGGAGACACGGGAACGCTTACAAATGTTGCAAATGTTCTTGATACGAAAAAATTTCATGGACTTATCCTTAGCCACATCGAAACAAAAGAGACTTTACATGTAAACGACACTGTTGAAACTGTTGTAGATATGTCAAGAAATGAGATACAAAAGCATCACTCAGCAACTCACTTGCTTCATGCCGCACTTTTTGAGACTCTTGGTTCTCATATATCTCAAGCTGGTTCTTTAGTAGAAGCAACTCGTTTAAGATTTGACTTTTCACATCCAAAAGCGATGGATGCTGAAGAGATTGCAGAGGTTGAAGAGAGAGTAAACTACCACGTTATGCATGCATTTTCAGGTATCACAAAAGAGATGAATATTGAAGAAGCAAAGAAAAGCGGTGCAAAAGCGCAGTTTGGCGAAAAGTATGGCGATAAAGTAAGAGTCGTAAGCTTTGGCGAAGCATCAGTCGAATTTTGTGGTGGAACGCATGTTAAAAATACAGCTGAGATCGGGACTTTTATCATCACAAAAGAGAGCGGTGTCAGTGCTGGTGTAAGACGTATCGAAGCAGTTTGTGGCAATGCGGCATATAATTATGTAAAAGCGCAACGTCATACTTTACATGTGGCTCGAGAGAGCGTAAAAAACCAAGACCTTCAAGCTGGAATCGAGAGACTTAAAGAACAAGTAACTACACTCAAACTTGAACTTGCCCAAACTCAAAACGCTTCTAAAGAGAAGATCGACGTACAGATGATAGGCGCAACAGCCTATGTTATCGAAGAGATCACAGCAGGCGATATTAAAGAACGTATAGATGAGCTTAAAAATCAACACGAGTCTATTTGTGCGATGTTATTCCAAGTTAAAGATGATAAAGTTCTCATCGCAGCAGGGATAAAAAACTCTGGTGTAAAAGCAGGCGACTGGATCAAGATTGTAGCTCCTGTACTTGGCGGCGGCGGCGGTGGAAGAGCTGACTTCGCGCAAGCAGGGGGAAAAGATATCACAAAACTTCCTGAGGCAAAAACAGTTGCACAGGATTTTATAACAAAGGCTTTATCATAATGAAAGAACTTATCTACACTCTCTTTGGAGACTTTAGAAACCAAATTGTATTTTTACACGTTATCAGTGCTGTTGTTTGGGTTGGAGGGATGATCGCTATGCGTTTTGCTGCACATCAATCGATTCAAATGATTGACAACACTCACGTAAAAATAGAGCGCACTGCACAAGCACTCAAGCGCCTTTTTACAATAGTCGCACCGTTTGTTGTTATTCTCATCATAACAGCAGTTATTATGGCTGTAGGATATGGATTTAGAAATGCAGCAGTGGACGCAAATGGAAATGTTATAGACGCATACGCGATGCACACCTATATGATTGTACATGTAAAAGAAGCTATTTGGCTTATCATGACTCTTAACTTCATCGCGATGGTACTCAAACGTAACCAAGCCGCAAAACTCATCAAAAATGGTGATCTTATCGGTGCTAGCGCTGCTTTGAAACTTATCGGGAAATATATGGTTCCTCTCAATATCGTTCTCGGGCTTTGTGCTATCTATCTAGGTGTATTTCTTAGAAATGCTTAGGCTCGGCTCCTCTTCGCAAACTCGCGCCGAGCTTTTAACTAAGGCGGGCATAGAGTTTGTTCAGATGAGTGTAGAGTTCGATGAGGACTCCGTAGTTGCTCATGATGCTAAAAACTTCGTCTACCTCGCTACTCTTGGCAAATACAACACAAACTTTAAACACTTCGGCATAGAAGATTATCCTCTTTTAGTCGCTGATACCGTTATCTCAACAGGTGGAAATATCTTAAGAAAAGCTCGCTGTGAAAGTGAAGCTCGGAATATTCTTTTAACACAAAGCGGTAATATTACCTCTATCATCACTTGTCAGATCTTTCACTCTAAAAATGTTAAACTCATTGATATCTCTTCTACCGATTATCTTTTTGAAAAATTTGATGAAGAAGATTTAGAAAATTATCTTAAAAGCGGTGATTGGAGAGGAAAAGCGGGAGCTTGTATGGTTGAGGGATTTTGTAAAAACTATATAAAAGAAGTACGTGGATTTGAAAGTACGGCAATGGGGTTGACCACCGAAGTGATCAAACCATACTTAATGTTTTGAAGAATCTCTTACAGTAGATAAGAGAAGTTCAAAAGCTTCACTACTAGATTTTTCAACATCTTTCATACGTGCTAACGCTTCTTTTTCTTTACCAGAAATCCAAAGTTCCATCTCTTCTTTGATACCTTGATGAACATTTGTATGTTCCTTATTGATTATGGAAACATCTTTGCCGTAGTTTTTCAACAAAGTTCCAGATGCGCTGCTAAACCATTTTCCAAATCTACAACTATGCTCATCCACTACACTAATAGATTTTTTGGACATCATCGCTTTATAGCCCTGAAGTTTTAATCCGATATGGTCTATTTTTCCATTACTTACATGTAACTCATTAGTCAATGCTTCAGTTTTTTCTTGTATCTCAGTAGAGTTTCTTCTCACTAGTCCAACATTTTCTCTAAAGCCCTCTAAAACGTCCATAACATTACTCGTTTCTTTCATAAATGTAGAACTAATTTCCATCATAGAATTAGAGTTTTGTTTCAGACCATTGATATTGATTTCTACCTCTTGAGTCGCTTTTTGCGTGCGCTCTGCAAGTTTTCTTACCTCATCAGCAACTACGGCAAATCCACGTCCATGCTCACCTGCACGTGCCGCTTCTATAGCTGCATTGAGTGCAAGTAGATTTGTCTGATCTGAAATATCCTTAATAAGATTAATAATCTCAGCAATAGACATAACACTGTTGTTTAATGAGTTTGAATCATCTCCAAGCTGATTTGAATACTGTTGAATACTATCTACAGATTTTGCAATCTCATCTGTTTCATTTTCAATATTTTCCATTCTTGTAACCGTTTTATCATTCAGATCATTGATAGCAACAAGTTTTACAACATTATCTTCAATAATTTTCTGTAAGAAAGAAGTGCCATCCTCATAACTGTCAACAACTACATGTAAAAGCTCTGGGACATTGTCAACCTCTTTAGGTTTGTTTTTTTCATCTTCTAAAAGAGAGATCTCACGTCTTAAATCATCATTTTTAGATTCAAGTTCAGCTATCTGTGCTTGATGTTTTCTTTCTAATTCTGCTAGTTTTGAACTGCATCCAAACATATCTACTCCCTAAATTATTTAATGGTAACTATCTTAACACAAAAAAGATTTTTCCATAGAAAACTATATCTTTTCCGCTATTTTCTTTGCTGTAAATCCAAATTTTTCAAAAAGTTTTTCAGCTGGCGCCGAAGCACCAAAACTATCCATGACTACCACTTCATCTGCAAATCTGTACCACTCCAATCCACGCGCTGCTTCAATAGCCACTTTTTTCGTGTTAGGAACGATGATACTGTTGATGTATGCAGCGTCTTGATCAAGTAAAAGATCAAAACAAGGAACACTCACGACATTCACTTTTTTGCCTTGTGCATTTAGAACTTCTTTCGTTTCTAAGGCCAAACCAACTTCAGAACCTGAAGCCATAAGTGTAATTGTCGCATCTTCATCAGCACTTAAAAGATATCCACCTTTGGCAATCTCACCTTTTACACAAGCTGGTAAAACAGGAAGATTTTGGCGAGAACATACAAACGCCGATGGAGATTTTTTCATACTTAGTGCCACTTGCCAAGCAACGATATTTTCCGCTCCATCCGCAGGACGCCAAACATAGAAGTTCGGTAGTGCACGAAACTGGCTTAAATGCTCAATAGGTTGGTGCGTCGGACCATCTTCACCAACACCGATACTGTCATGAGTCCAGATGAAAAACTGCTGAATGCCAGCAAGTGCCGCAATACGCGCAGAGGGCTTCATATAATCTGAGAACACAAAGAACGTTGATGAAAATGGAAGTAAAGGACCATATAATGCCATCGCATTGACGATAGAAGCCATCGCATGCTCACGGATTCCAAAGTAGATATTTCTTCCCTTTGGAAATACACCCATATCATTTAATGTTGTCTTATTTGACGGGCCAAGATCCGCAGAACCACCCAAAAAGCTAGGAAGTGCGCGAGCGATAGCGTTCATGATTTTGCCGTTTGTGTTACGAGTAGCATCTGCCTTATCAAAATCTGGCCACTGTATCTTAGAAAAATCAGGATTCTGCAAAGCATCAAGTGCTGCGTTTTGTTCCATCAAAGGCAGTGTTTTTTGACTGTGAATCCACTCACGCTCTAATAGATCACCCTTCTCGATAGCGCATCTAAATCTTGCCATTACATCTTCAGCAACAAAGAATTTTTTCTCTGGATCAAAACCGCATGCTTTTTTTGCTTCTGCAATCACTGCTTCACCAAGCGGAGCACCATGTGCGTGATGAGAACCTTCTAATTCACATGCACCTTTAGCGATTGTCGTATGTGCGATGATAAGAGCTGGCTTAGAACTTGATTTTGCACTCTCTATTGCACCGTTTATCTCATCATAATTATGTCCGTCACATTCAAAAACATCCCATTCTTGAGCGACAAATCTGCCACGGATATTTTCACTGATACTCAAACTCGTTGAACCTTCGATAGTAATACAGTTTGAATCATAAATCAAGATAAGATTATCAAGTTTATTATGTCCTGCAATCGAACAAGCTTCATAACTGATCCCCTCTTCCAAGTCACCATCACCACATAAACAGTAGACATTATGGTCAATTAAGTTTGCAGTATCAGAGTTTAACTGCGCACCCATAAATTTGCTAGCCATTGAAAAACCTACAGCATTTGCTATACCTTGTCCTAAAGGACCAGTTGTAATCTCAATACCTGCAGTATGACCATATTCAGGATGCCCTGGAGTTTTTGAATCTAACTGACGGAAGTTTTTCAAATCTTCAACCTCCAAGCCATATCCCCAAAGATAATAAAGTGAATAAATAAGTCCTGTCGCATGTCCTCCAGAAAATACAAGTCTATCGCGGTTTAACCACGAAGGATTTTTAGGATTATGACGAAGATGTTCGCTTAAAACTACTGCCACATCTGCTAAACCCATCGGTGCACCTGGGTGTCCTGAGTTTGCTGCTTGAACCATATCTGCTGCTAAAAATCTTATACTGTCTGCCATCTTTTGGCGCATCTGATTTGCCATATTTTATCCTTTGTGTCTGTTTATGTAATTTGTTAAAAGTGGAGAAAGTTCTTTATAAAGTTTTTCATCGAAACTCTCCATCATCTGTGTTAATTCATCAGCCAAATCATTAGCTTCTTTCATCGCCTTAGAGAGTCCAAGTATCGTTACAAAACTGTTTTTATTATCGTCGTTGTTAGTAGTTTTCCCCGCCTCATCATCAGTTTGTGTCACATCTAAAATATCATCTTGAATCTGAAATAAAAGTCCAAGTTTGAGACCAAAATCATAGATCGTATCTTCGAGTTTCTCTTCTCCTGCGATAATAGCACCCATCTTCAAAGATGCTGCAATAAGCTTTGCTGTTTTGTTAGTATGTAAGAATTTTATATTTTCAAGTGAAAGAGGTTTATTTTCAAAATAACAATCTATCGCCTGACCTAAAACCATACCGCCAAGTCCGCCATTAACAGCCAATTCTCGGATCAGTTTCACTCGTGTTTTATCACTAAATGGAGCGTTTGAAAGGATCTCAAAAGCGTAAGTGTTTAGCGCGTCTCCCACAAGAATAGCCGTGACCTCATCATAGCTTACATGTAAAGTAGGATGACCCCGGCGAAGAGCAGCATTGTCCATAGCTGGGAGATCATCATGAATGAGAGAGTAAGTGTGAAGCATCTCGATTGCCAAAGCCGCATGACGCGCACCCTCGAGCAAAAGAGAATTATATGCACCTACAACACCAAGCAAAAGAGCCGGTCTAAAACGCTTACCGCCAGCCCTGAGCATATCATTGATCGCATCTTCATAATGAGGATGAATACTCGGTACTTTTGGAAGATGTTCTAATAAGAAATTTTCAAATTTTTGCATGCGGAATTTTAACTAATTTATATGCACATAAAACTGAAATAGAGATTTAAAGAAGGAAAAAGAAAGAGAAATATACAAAAAAAATTTCTCATAAAAGCATCTAGTTAGATGCTCTCAGAGATATGTTCGATATTGTTATCTTCATCGACGATAACAACTCGAGGTTTATACGTGTCAAGTTCTTTTTCATCGTATGTCGCGTATGCAACGATGATAACTTTGTCACCTTTGTGTACTTTACGTGCAGCGGCACCATTGAGACAGATATCACGTTTACCGCGCTCTCCCAAGATGATATAAGTCGAAAATCTCTCACCGTTATTGATGTTTAAGATCTCAACTTTTTGTCCCACACGCATCTTCGAAGCTTCTAAAAGCTCCTCATCCACGGTGATAGAACCAACATAATTCAAATTAGCATCTGTCACAGTTGCGCGATGAATTTTACTATACAACATTTCAATTGTCATTTTTTTACCTTAAAAAAATTAGCGTCCCATTTGAGCTTGCATGTCAGCTGGAGACATTGGAGCATCCCATAATTCTTGTGAAATTACATACTCCTCTACAACATTTCCGCCGATGATATGCTCATCAATGATACGCTCGATCTTCGCTTTATCTAAGCCTACATACATTGTATGACCTGGTTCAACTAACATGATTGGACCGGCATTACAACGATTCATACAAGAAGTACGAATAGGTTGAACTGTTCCCATTATACCTTTTTGCATTAAAGTCTGTGCTAAAAACTGAAAAAGGTCTTGAGTTTGGGGATTAACGCACGAAGGCTTTGGCATCCCAGGAGGTGCTGCTTGTTCGCACTTAAAGATATAAAAAGCCGGTTGAGGAATTCCCATGTTTATATTCTCCATTCTTTTATTTCGCGAATTATATCAAAATAAGTAAGATTATCTTTACTTTTAATCATTTAGAGCTTACATGTAAGCAATAATTCAACATAGTTTTACAAGAGAGCACCTACTTTAAATGTAACAACTCTCGCACGACTTCTCTATCATCAAAAGGGAGATACTCATCATAGATAATCTGATAAGCTTCATCACCTTTTCCAAGAATAACGACAACTTCATCCTCCTTCTGTGCAGCCAAAGCCATCTCGATAGCACGTCTACGATTTGGTTCGACTACGACATTACTTTTATCTTCAATACCTGATAGAATCTCTTCGATGATTGTATCCGGATCTTCATGACGAGGATTATCACTCGTAACATAGATCTTTTTAGCCAAACTTGAAGCTATTTTACCCATAAGCGGACGTTTAATCGGATCTCTGTCACCACCAGCTCCAAAAACGACCAAAAGTTCTTTTTCTTTTAGAGCATTGAGAACCTGAGCCATTCCATCAGGTGTATGAGCAAAATCCACAATGACATTAGGAACTTCACTTACTTGTTCCATTCTTCCGCTCACGCCTGCAAAGTTTTCTACAACATTTGCAATCTCTTCCAAAGTTTTATCACACACAAGATCAACAGCCGCCATCGCCGCAAGAAGATTGTAGAGATTGAAGAAACCATGCAGTGATGCTTGGAACGGAACAATATTCTGAAAATTCTGAATAATTCCGCTTGAGCCATTATTTAATGAATACGCCATAAGTTTATAGCTTGCTGAATTTTCTATCCCGTAAGTGTAAGTATTTTTGATATTAAAAGAGGCCTTTGGCTCATCTTTGTTTATCAGCTTTTTACTTTCATCTTGAAAAAAGCTGTTTTTTACCATCGTATATTCAGCTAAACTCTTATGAAAGTCTAAATGGTCTTGCGTAATATTTGTAAGAATTTTCAATTCAAAGTTTATACCCTCGACACGTTTTTGAACGATCGCATGCGAGCTAACTTCCATCACAAAATATTCACATCCCTCGCGCACAGCCTGATAGATATGACGATACGTATTTAAAACACTCGGCGTTGTAAGCGTTTTTCCTTCACCAGTGTGATCATTAAGAAAAAATCCACGAGTTCCCTGCATAGCCGCTTTAAGACCAAGATCAAGCAAAATAGAGTATATGGCACTTGCTGTCGTCGTCTTACCGTTTGTACCTGTTATACCTATGATCTTGATACGATCAAGTCCAAAAAGATGGGCGATATCTGCAACTTCTATAATAGAATGAGCATTATGATCCATCGCACTTTGTACATATTTTTCATTTTGTGAAGTTTTTACAAAGGCTGTTTGTTCATCACACTCCGCAGAGTTTTCAGTGACATATTTATAAGATTGGTTAGGAAGCTCTATTTTCAATACTGCTCGCTTTAGCTAAACGTTTCAACAGCTTTCTTAGTTCGCTGTCGTTTGGATACACTGATAACGCACCTTCTAAATAAGTAAGCGCCATCTCCTTAAATCCGTGATTCATCAATCTCTCTAAAAAATCAACAAAATCCTCTTTTTCTGAAATGATAACTTTTGTTGAAAACATGATATTTTCAAAAACTTCTTTAAAGTCACCATCCTCTTTTACTAAAGAGATAAAATCTCCATAGAGGATACCATTCTCTTGCTCTAATTTCTCTTTTATTGGCTGAGAAAAGATAGTTTTGAGCTGATCAAGAGTACCATCAATTGATTCAAGTATCTCAGAGAGTACAACATCTGCTTCATCTTTATTCTCATTTTTTAGTACGGTATAATAGTCAAAAAGTGCTTCTGCTCCATCTTCACCGCTCATCGCCATTTCTGCCAAAATCGCACCATTATATGCTTCTTTAGAGTCTGGATAGTCATGTAATACCTCGGCAAAGTGTCTCAGTGCCGCGTCATATTCGGACTTAAGAAAGCTTTCATTTGCAAGAGAAAGAGTTTTATATTTACTTATTTTACTCAATGCATTATTCCTAATCTTATAAATTATCTATATCATTTTCCATACCAATAGGTACGTTTATAACAGTGATCTCTGGATGGATATCCATTCGAAGCTGTCTTTCTACGCCGTATTTTAGTGTACTACCACTACTTCCACACCCTACACACGCTCCTCGGAGCTGTACATAAACTGCAGAATTTTTCACTGTCAAAAAAGCTATGTCCCCTCCATCAAGTGCAAGCGAAGGTCGAACTTTATCTATAACATTTTTAACTGGAACCATAAGTTCTTCATCTGTAAAAGGGATCATTTTAAACCTTATAATATTGTATGTAATACATAAAATATGAAAATATTGCTTAACAAGTAATAAAAGATATTACTTGTATTAATCTTTAAGCAGTTCTGAGCCGATAGAGATGATATCTGTTACATAAGATAACTTTCTTGCACCTATTAGAACATAATCAATATTTTCATTATCAAGTAAAAACTTCAAAGCACAGTTTTGTAAAGATACGTCACACCTACTAAACTCATCTTTGAGTTGTACTCTTGTGTTTTTTGAACATTCATATGCAACCATCTTGCCATATTCTTGTAAAAACAGATCTATAACATCGACTAAAGTGGTTTTATTTTCATCATCTAAGGGGGTAATAAACTCTCTTACATGTGGCACTATCTGAGAGAATAAAAAGATATCATACTCACCAATCCAGCCATATTTATGTTTACTCTCATCAAGTTGTGAGATGAGATTAAACAGAGGTTTTAACACTTTATTGTCAGTAAGTTCCAAAAGTTCATTGAGATAATAATAGTACTCTCTTGGCTCTTCATAATCAGCCAGCCTATACATTTTCATCCCTTTTTGCGCATTTAAAGGACGATTTACCAAAACACGAAGCTTATTTTTCTTCGCCCATGCTGCGCATCTTAAACCTTCAGTTTCTAGCAGGTTTACAGGAAGTTCTATCGTTGTACAACTGTGTTTTTTATTTCTTAGCTCTTTAGCCGCATCAGAAGCCAAGCTTAATAGATCTTCATAAGGCAAAAACTCTTCATCATTTGGATGTTTTGAAAAACTATTTGAACTGATACCATAACTTTTTATTCTACCAGCTCTAACTTCCTCTTCCAATGCCAAAAATGCATCAAAGATTCTCTGAAACATTCCATCAAGTCTATCTTCTTTGCTCATTCCTCGGTTAATTCCATCTAGGATATAATACTCAGGATTATGTAACAGTAAACAATCAATGCTTTCAACTTCTAATCTTTGGAGTGATACACTTATCTGATCTTTTATAAAATTTTGAGAGATAGAATGATAACAGTTCTCACTGTATTCTACAACTTCTTCAAAAGCACTCTCATGATGACGAGCCAAAGTAGACCCCTGAATATATCCCACTTTTGAAACTATTTCAACATCGCTTATCTCTTCATCACTCAAACTTTTCATCGCTTGTGCTATAGCTCGTTGTGCTTCACCATTCATATAATTTGTCGAAGTATCAATAAGTGTTATTCCACTTTTAATTGCTTCACGAAGAGCTTCTATATGTTTAGGGTTATGCTCGCTGATTCTGTATGTACCAAATCCAAAATGTGCCATGAAATTCTCTTTATAGGTAATTGAAATATCTAAATAACTATTTTATGTATAGATTTCAATTAATTTATTTTTTTTGTAGCTGGAGAGTTTTTCGGGCAAAGCCCGAGAAGGATTGAATTAGTAGATTATACTAATTCAATAAACGCCATAGATGTAGCATCACCACGACGAATACGAGTTCTTACTATACGAGTATATCCACCAGCACGTTCAACGTAACCAGGAGCTATATCATTTAGCAATTTCTTAGTAGCTTCTTTGTTTTGTAGAGCAGCAAATACAGCACGGTGAGCGTTAGCATCACCTTTACAAGCAGTTGTGATCAATTTTTCAACAAATGAACGAAGCTCTTTTGCTTTTGGTACAGTAGTTTCTATCTTACCATTTTCTATTAATGCAATACTTAAGTTTTTAAGAAGTGCTCCACGGTGAGCACTTGTTCTACCAAGTTTGCGGTATCCATGACGGTGTCTCATCTAAAATCCTCTTTAGCTTATTCAGCTTCTATTTTCTTTTTTAATGAACTTACTAAATCATCAGAAAGATCTGTTCCAACTGCAAAACCGAACTCTTGCACTTTTTCTAAAATCTCTTCAAACGATTTTTTTCCTAAATTCTTAACATTTTTAAGATCATTTTCACTCATCAATACGATCTCGCCGATCATTTTGATGTTTGAACGATCCAAACAGTTAAAACTTCTAGCACTTAAGCCCAATTCTTCAATACGTG
The DNA here is from genome assembly GCA_903885085.1 of uncultured Campylobacterales bacterium. Classification (GTDB taxonomy): domain Bacteria; phylum Campylobacterota; class Campylobacteria; order Campylobacterales; family Sulfurimonadaceae; genus Hydrocurvibacter. The sequence goes on along the minus strand of CAISHH010000132.1, from coordinate 5,905 downwards.
AAGTCAATTTTTTCAGTTCAGCACTTTCTTCAGCTCTTTCTATAGAAACTGGAGTTTTAATACTGATCTCACTGTTAAATACAGCAAGTTGCGCATACATAACTTCTAAAGAGTTTCTAAATGCATCAACTGGAGTTATTTGACCGTCGGTAATGATGTTTAGTACAACTTTTTCAAAGTTTGGATTATCTTCTACCAAAACATTTTCTATTTTGTAAGTCGCTCTACGAACTGGTGTAAAGAATGCATCAAGAGCGATATAACCCTCTTTGAGTTCATCTCTGATATCTTCACTTGGAACGTAACCAATACCTTGTTTGATAATGATGCTAAAGTTTAAAGTCGCATCTTCATTTAGCGTTGCTAAGAATGCGTCAGGTGTAACAACTTCTACTTCATCACTGTTAAGATCGCACCCTTTAATTTCACACGGACCAACAAAACTGTAGTTCGCTTCAACTGAAGTTTCACCATTTTTTAATTTAAAACGGATCCCTTTCATGTTGATGATAAAATCAGAAATATCTTCAAGCATACCGCGCACAGAGTCAAACTCATGCTTAGCGCCTTCGATTTTGATAGCTATCGGAGCATATCCAACAGAGCTGCTTAATAGGAAACGGCGAAGCGGGTGAGCTAAAGATACAGCATAACCCGTCTCGAATGGATAAGCGATAATATTCGCTTCGTTATCACTGATCTGCTCAACCACAAACTCTTGTGGAAGAAGCGGAGTAGTTTTTATCTTGTTCATTCTTAAACGCCTTTTTTATATATTATTATTTCGAGTAAAGCTCAACGATTAAACGTTCTTCTACCGGAATTATAACCTCTTCACGTTCTGGTAAACGAGTAAAGATTCCAAATACTTTATCAGCATCAATATCAACCCATGGAGCTAAACCAGTTTGGTTTGTTAGCTCAATTGCGCGAACAACTTGTGGGTTTTTCTTGCTTTTTTCACGGATTTCAACTTTTTGACCTGGTTTAACAGCGTATGAAGGGATATCAACACGTTTTCCATCAACAAGAACGTGACCATGGTTTACCAATTGGCGTGCAAAACGACGAGTCGTTGCAAATCCCATACGGTAAAGAACATTGTCAAGACGAGTTTCTAAAAGTGTCACTAAGATCGAACCAGTGTTACCAGTACGACGGTTAGCTTCTTGAAATAATGCACGGAATTGTTTCTCAGAAACACCATACATGAATTTCGCTTTTTGTTTTTCGTTTAGTTGTAAACCATACTCAGATACTTTTTTACGACGTTGACCATGTTGTCCTGGACCGTAAGGACGTTTTTCTAATGCTGATTTACCAGCTAAACGACGCTCACCTTTAAGTGCCAAACTTACACCGAATCTACGCTCGATTTTTTCTACTGGACCTCTATATCTTGCCATCAGTAATCTCCTTAAACTCTACGACGTTTTGGTGCGCGACAACCGTTGTGTGGTAATGGTGTAACATCTTTCATGAATGTAACACGGATACCTTCGATAGCACCTACAGCTTTAACAGCCGTTTCACGACCTGAACCAGGACCTTGAACTCTAATACCAAGTTCTTTAATTCCATGGACTTTCGCTTTTTCAACTACTGATTCTACTGCTTGCTGAGCTGCAAACGGAGTAGATTTTTTAGAACCTTTAAAACCAAGGCTACCAGCAGAACTCCAAGCAATCATATTGCCCATTTCATCAGTAATCGTACAAAGAGTATTGTTAAATGATGCAGAGATGTGAATAACACCACGTGCAATATTCTTTTTTATTACTTTTTTACGTATAGCTTTTCTTTTTGCCATTCTCTAATCCCTTACGCTGCGCCGACAGTTCTACGTTTACCCTTACGAGTACGCGCGTTTGTCTTAGTTTTTTGCCCACGACATGGAAGACCACGACGGTGACGTAGACCACGGTATGAACCGAGTTCCATCAATGCTTTGATATCCATAGCAACTTGTTTACGAAGATCACCTTCAACAATGTGAGAATCACGAAGTTCTTTAGTGATAGCTGCTACATCTTCTGCGTCTAGTTCATGAACGCGTTTATCAGGATTGATACCTGTCGCTGTCAAAATTTGACGTGATTGAAATAGACCAATACCAAAAATGTATGTTAGTCCGTACTCTACGCGTTTTTTCTTAGGTAAGTCCACACCTGCGATACGTGCCATTCTTATCCTTGTCTTTGTTTATGTTTTGGGTCTTTACAGATTACTCTGACGATCCCTTTTCTTTTAACGACTTTACAATCGTCACACATCTTCTTTACTGAAGCGCGTACTTTCATTGAAAGCTCCTATTTTTAAATCTTTGCCGCTTATGAGGTCTGGAAATTCCAGCCAATACTTGTGTCTAAACTCATCGTACAGATACAAACATTCACTTAATGTGTACAAAACAGCAAAGCGGACGCGCATTGTATCAGAATTAATGTAAAATATTTATTAAACCAAATTTAGCTATAATTTTGTATTACATGGAAAGGCTTTACTTTGACACAAAACGAACATATGGTGATTGGTTGCATCAACACACTGCTTATAGATAGATATACATCTCCGGGACTTTACCTGCTCAGTGGCGATGGCGAAGATGTTCTTCTTCCAAACCAATACTACGATGAAAGTATGAAAGTAGGCGACCTTCTCGATGTGTTCGTTTATACGGACAGTGAAGACCGTATCGTTTGTACGACGCTTCGTCCAACTGCCATGAGAGATGAGTTTGGACTTTTTGAAGTTGTTGACACCACTCGCATTGGCGCATTTGTGAACTGGGGACTTCCAAAAGACTTGTTTGTGCCAAAAGCTTTACAAAGACAACCCTTTGTTGTTGGAGATAAAAAACTTCTCCGTGTTGTTATAGATGAACAAACAGACAGAGTTATAGCAACACATAAGTTTGTAAAATATCTAGACAATAAGCCAGAAGGTCTCTTTCGCAACTCTGCAGTAGAAGTTCTCATCTATGATGAATCTCCACTTGGATACAAATGCATCGTCAACAATAGCTACAATGGTCTCATCTATAGAAACGAAGTATTTGAGACCTTACATGTGGGCGAAAAAAGAACTGGTTACGTGAAGATGATAAGAAAAGATGGAAACATCGATATCTCTCTTCAAAAAGTTGGAAGTGAGCGAAAAAAAGATGCAGCAGAACTAGTGCTTGATCTCATAAAAGAAAATGGCGGAAGTATGCCTTACAACTACAAAAGTGATGCAGAGCTTATAACAAAAGTATTTGGACTAAGCAAAAAAGCATTTAAAAGTTCTCTAACAGTTTTAGCGGACAAAAATCTCATCGAGATAAAAGATACTGGAATTTATATAAAGTAATAATGATGGCAAAAAAGAAAAAACCTACGATAGAACTCAGCGATAAAAAGATCTCTTTTGTAAGAGATGGCAGAACCTACAAACTTATCCGCTTTTACCAAAAAGAGATGACACTAGATACTATGGTTTACGAGGGTGAAGAAAAGATTGGACAACAAAAGATAGCCTTTGCACATCTGCCAAAAGATCTAAAAAAAGAGTTGCATCCGAATTAATAAAAGCTTATATGCTGATAATTTTTAAAAGAGAAGTAATTGAGGAGTGTCGCCCGAAGGCGACAGAGAATGAACTATTATTCTAAAAATTAAAACTTGAAGTTAAGCTGTGCAGTAGCAGCTGATTGACTATGTTTTGTTTCAATAGTACTCGCTGGACCACCTAAACTATATGCAAATTTTTCACTTTTTTCTGGAGAGTAAACATATGCTAAATCAAGTGATGTCATTTTACTAAAACCATAGCTAGCACCCACAGTATAGTGACTTTCAACAATAGCTGGGAATCCAAGAAGATTAAATACATTTGTCAACGAGCCTGCTATTCCCTGATCTTTTATTGGACTATTCGCATGATTATAACCTGCACGTAAAGCCCAGTTATCTTGAGCATACTGATAACCAAGCATAATTACATTTTGATTATCCCATTTAAAATCTTTATATCCTTTTGCATCTGACCATTGAATCTGTTTGAAGTCAATAGCAAATGTATTTCCGCCCATTTTATATGATGCACCAACTCCTATTTCTGCTGGCTGCTCTAAATGATCAGAACCAGGTGTCCCCGTAAAGTCAGCCATCGCCTGGCCAATTTGTCCTTTATAAGTCATATCAATTTTTGATTTGTAAGAAGCACCAACAGTTAAACCTGATGTTTCGTATCCTATACCGACGTTATAACCAAAACCAAAATCTTGTGCAACACCTTTTGTTCCTGTAGCAGAAGGATTTAGGTTCTGTACTGTTGCTACATTATAATTAATATCTAATGAGCCATACTGAAGTATTGGTGCTACACCAATACTAAATCCATTTGTTTTATACGCTAGTGGAACCACAAATTGCATTAGTTGTAAGTTTGTCACCATATTCATATTAGAATAACCCACACCACTGGCACTAGTTGTATTACGATAATCTGTTCCCATACCAGCTACGCCGTACATACCAACGCCCCAATAAAAGTTTTCAGTTCCTTTTTGAGCAACAGCAACCGTTGGAATCACTGAAAATTTAGCTGCACTATCATGAAATCCATCTCCATCACCCATATTAGTTTTAACATTTGGCATAAATGCAGTTCCACCAAAAGAGACTTCAGTTCCTTCTACGCTAGTAATCATCGCCGGATTGGTAAGTGCTGATTCCGCACCATGACTTATACCAATACCAACACCACCCATACCTATTGCTTTTGCTCCAACACCTATCATTGCATCGCCATTTGTTGCAAACGCAGAAGTTGTTCCTAAAGCTAAAGCCGCTACTACAGCTAATTTAATTGTTCTTTTCATTTTTTCTCCATTAGAGTTTTTGATTTGTTCAAGTTCCATCTAGGATACTTTGACTGCAAGCATTATATGTGAGATAAAATTAGTTGAAACTTAAAGCAAATTTAATATACATAAGATTTTATAATAACATCTATAAAAATTATCAAATTAGAGCCCTTATTGATGATTGTTATAATGTAAAATTATCAAAATAGCCTAAAACACCTTTTTTTTGGCATGTTTGATCCATATCAAGGCTTTTAAAGAGTTTTATAAAAATTATTTACATATATCAACTTTTTATCACATTTGTGAAGTTCGGTAACATATATAGAACATTAGTATCAACTAAAATCCACTATCTATAATTTTTCATTAACCATACACATATATAATCACACGAGAATATAAATATTTCAGATATAAATAGTAAAAATAAAGGATATTAACTCATGGTTATTCTTCCTAAGATAGACAGTAAGAAGTGAAATGCTACAAAGGGTTTCATTATATAGCTGTAGAAAAGATTTTAATGCTAACTATAAAAGAGACTAACTAAATGAGATGGTAGCTTGTAGATAGTTTAAATGAGTCAAATAAGTGACATTTGCTTTTAGATGTAGAAGTTATTGTAGTTTATAAATAATCCATCATAAAGATGGATTAAAGACTGTGCTCACTTTTGTATTTCAAGATAATAGCATACGCTTCATCTTTGAGTAGTAGCTTCTCTTTCTTAAGAGTTTCTAGTTCAACATCAGTTAATGGAAGATCTCCATTTTCAGCTTTAGTAATTTTGTCATCAAGTTCGTTGTGACGATCGAAAGTTTTCAAAAAATGAGCGTTAGCAGCCTCATTTTCTTTCATATGTGTAATAATATCGCGGTATTCATGTAACATAGACATTCCTTATAATTTTTTATTATTTTAACACATCATTGCTTTATAGAAAGTAATTTTATTTGGGAGTGTTCAAGATTCCGTGTCAGCATCGGATAATTCCTAAAATTGTATCATAAATTTAAAGCGTCATCAAGCCGTCCTTCGAAATGGATGGCTAAC
>CAISHH010000131.1 GCA_903885085.1 uncultured Campylobacterales bacterium | reverse complement strand
TAGTAGCACCATTTTGACAAGTACAGATATAAAAGGTGTCATTACCTACGTAAACAAGCAATTTATAAAACTTTCAGGCTACTCAAAAGAGGAACTTATAGGGAAAACTCATAGCATTATTAAACATCCAGAAACACTAGAAAGTGTGTACTATGAAATGTGGCGAACTATTCAATCCAAACAAGTGTGGTCGGGAATGATAAAAGGGCTTCGTAAAGATCAAACGACGTTCATTAATAACATCTTTATCACTCCTATATTGGACAAAGATGAAAATATTGTTGAATATTTGACCACACGAACAGATATTACAAGCCTTGTAGAGAGTAAAGAAAAACTGGAAAAATCTTTTGTGACTGATAAATTGACAAATCTGCCAAATCGTAATCAACTTCTGAGTGATATAAAAGTCATAGATCATGAAGAAAGTGCAAATCTGGCACTTCTTAATATTGACAGTTTCAAAGACCTTAATGATTTTTATGGCTATGAAGTGGCTGATAGTATCTTGCTGCAAGTGGCCTTGAGTCTTCAAAAATTGGTTTTTTCTCGTAATCTACATGTTTATAAACTGCCAAGTGATGAGTTTGCAATATTTGATAAAGAATGTTTGAGTGGAGCAGATTTTATAGAAAATGTAAAAAGTATTGTACTTCAGTTAGTTGAAATGAAATTTGAGACATTAAATCAAAGTATAGGTATTAATTTCAGTGTTGGTATCACTGTTGAATCTGATGGGATACTCACTAAAGCAGATATGGCACTGCATAATGCAAAAAAAAATAATAAAGATTTTGTTGTCTACACCCAAGAACTCAATACTGAATCGAAAATTTCGGATAATATTAAAAAAGTAACCTTGTTAAAAAATTCTTTAAATAATGACCAAATCGTTCCATATTTTCAGCCTATTTATAATCTCCAATCTAAAAAAATAGAAAAATATGAGTGTTTAGCAAGAATTGTTGATGATCGTGGTTTTGTCATTCCTCCTCTTCATTTTCTTAATGTAGCGATTAAATCAAAGCTTTATCCACAGCTGACTAGAATGATAGTGACAAAATCATTTGAGTTTTTTAAAGATAAAGAATATGAGTTTTCTATCAATATTTCCATGGAAGATATTAAGACACATGAAGTTGTAGAGTTTATTATAGATAGTTTGAAAACATTCCATAACCCTTCAAGAGTTGTATTTGAGATCCTTGAAACAGAAGAGATACAAAATTATGATGTAATGAAAAAGTTTATTCAAAAAGTCAAAGAATATGGTTGTAAAATCGCAATTGATGATTTTGGAAGCGGTTATTCAAATTTTGTACATATTTTAGAGTTACAAGTAGATTATTTAAAAATTGATGCTTCGTTGGTAAAAAATATTACCCACTGTAAACAATCTGAGATTATTACTAAAACTATTATAGATTTTGCGAATGCTCTTGACATGAAAACGATTGCTGAATTTGTTGAAGATCAAAAGAGTTTGGAGATGCTTGAGATAATGGGTGCAAACTATATTCAAGGCTATTATATCGGTAAACCAAGAGCCCATTTAATTGAGAATCCAATAATTTAATATTTTGTTTTTATGTGATATAATTCGCGCTTAAAAACCAAAATTTTAGGAATTTTCCGTGAGCCAACAACTTCCAGATATAGATAAATTACTATCTCAACACAAACTTTCCCAGCTTGATTATGCAAATATCAAAAACATCTTAGGGCGTGAGCCAAACCTCGTAGAACTCGGTATTTTTTCAGCTATGTGGAGTGAACACTGTAGTTATAAATCTTCTAAAAAACATCTAAACGGTTTTCCGACAAAAGCTCCATGGGTTATCCAAGGTCCGGGTGAAAATGCTGGTGTTATCGACATTGGCGGCGGTTATGCGGCTGTATTTAAGATGGAATCACACAACCACCCAAGTTTTATAGAACCGTATCAAGGTGCTGCAACGGGAGTTGGCGGGATCATGCGTGATATTTTCACTATGGGCGCTCGTCCTATAGCAAACTTGAACGCACTTCGTTTTGGTAATGTCCTTCGCGGTGACAAAGTCAGTGCACACCAACGTTTTTTGGTTCGTGGTGTCGTTGAGGGTATCGGCGGATACGGCAACTGTATGGGTGTTCCGACTATTGGTGGTGAGACAAGTTTTGATGATTGTTACAATGGAAATATCCTTGTTAACGCATTTACTTTAGGTCTTGCAAAAAGCGATGAGATATTTTATGGAAAAGCTGAGGGTATCGGCAATCCTGTTATCTATGTAGGAAGTAAAACTGGACGTGATGGTCTAGGCGGAGCGGTTATGAGTTCTGACAGTTTTACAGAAGAGTCTAAATCTCTTCGCCCGACTGTTCAAGTGGGTGACCCGTTTACTGAAAAACTTCTTCTTGAAGCGTGTTTAGAGCTTTTCAAAACTGATTACGTTGTAGGTATCCAAGATATGGGTGCGGCGGGTCTAACTTCTAGCTCATTTGAGATGGCTGGACGTTCAGGAAGCGGGATGATTATGCATCTTGACCGTGTTCCAGCTCGTGAAGAGGGAATGACTCCGTATGAGTTTATGCTTAGTGAATCTCAAGAGCGTATGCTTATCTGTGCGAAAAAAGGCTCTGAGCAAGCTATCATCGATATCTTTGAAAAATGGGATTTGGATGCGGCTGTTGTAGGCGAAGTTACTGCGACTGGCAGAATGGAGCTTTTCTGGCATGGTGAAAAATGTGCAGATGTTCCAGTTGATCCTGTAAGTGAAGAAGCACCAATACTCGACCGCCCGACTTCTCGTCCTGCATACTTGGATAAGATTCGTGATGTGACTCTGAATGATTTTGACAAAGTAAGCAACCAAGATGCGTTTGCAAAACTTATCATATCTATGGAAGTCGTAGATAAATCGTGGATATATGAGCAATATGACTCAATGGTACAAACAAACACGATCAAAAAAGGCGGAAGTTTAGACGCTTCTGTTATCCGAATAAAAGAGAATGGCAAAGCACTCGCAATGAGCGCTGACTGTAACGTGCGTTATTGTTACGTTGATCCTCGCAACGGCGCTGCTGCGGCAGTTATCGAAAGTGGTAGAAACGTAGCGATGAGCGGTGCAAGACCTTTGGCTATTACAGATTGTCTTAACTACGGAAACCCTGAAAATCCAGAAGTTATGTGGCAGTTTGCACAAGGTTGTCTTGGTATCAAAGAAGCGTGTTTAGAGCTTACGACTCCAGTCATCGGCGGGAATGTTTCTCTTTATAATGAAACAGACAAAATCTCAGTTTTTCCAACTCCATCAATCGCGACTGTCGGTGTCAATGATGACCAAGACAAAGTGTTGATGTCAAGCTTCCAAAAAGATGGAAACGTTCTTTATCTTGTAGGCGATACTAAGACAGAATTTGGCGGATCACTTTACATGAAAGAGCTTTACAACGTAGTCGCAGGAAAAATGCCTGAGATAAACTACGTCAAAGAGCTCGCACTTTGGGAATTAGTGATCGAAGCAAATAAACTTGGACTTCTAGAGTGTGCAAAAGATTGTAGCTCAGGCGGAGCGGTTATCGCTTTGGCGAAGATGAGCGCTGTAAGTGGACTTGGCTGTAACGTAGGTATGGACGTAATTGATGAGAGAGATATTTTTTCTGAAAGTTTCTCACGTGCACTCATCGAAGTAAAAGCTGAAAACGTCAAAGCATTCGAAGAGATGGCTTCAAAACTGACTTTTCAAAAAATCGGTACAGTTGGTGGCGAACACTTTACATGTAACAATGTGATGATGGGAATGAAAGAGTTACAAGATAAATTCTTTAACACTTTTGCCGCTGTCATCAACCAAAGATAGAGTACCTTTTTCGTCAAACTTCTAGCCCGACAGAATGTCGGGCTTCTTCAATAAACTTCAAATCAATTCTTTATAATAAATAAGAAAATATTATAATTACTTTAAAAAAATCAGCAAGCAGAGTTTTAAAAGGTTTTGAAAAATACAATGTTGTAAAATCAGCTTGTGATAAATTTTAGTGTCACAACTCTTGAAACAAAAAAAAGGAAATAGAATGAAAAAATTCATCTCATTACTACTTGGAGTTACATTTTTTATAGGAATGAGTACAACGGTACTTAGTGCAGCAGATATGAAAAGTGATGCAAATAAAACCACATCAAAATGTGGATCAGCTAAAAAGATGGAAATGAAAGCTGACGCTAAATGTGGTGCAAATAAAAAACCTGAACCTAAAAAGTCTGCAAAATGTGGTGCAGGTAAATGCGGTGACGCAAAATAGTTTTGCCGTCAATTTTTTAGACAACCTCTAAATAGGAGTCTACTATGAATGTTAAACAGTTGTATTTAAAATATTCTCATGTGAGTGGATATGGTAAATCGATTTCCTTGTTGTTTGCACGGCTGATTGTGGCATATGGTTTTTATGGACCTGCGATGATGAAATGGAGCGATATTGATTCAGTTGCAAGTTGGTTTGGGACACTTGGAATACCTTTTCCCACTTTAAATGCATATATGGCTGCAAGCACCGAGATGGCGGGCGTTGTGCTCTTAACTCTTGGTTTTTTGATAAGACTGATCTCCATCCCTCTTATCGTCGTCATGTTAGTTGCGATCGTCACCGTTCATCTTCACAATGGTTTCTCATGTGGTGATAATGGTTTTGAAATACCAGTGTATTATATGCTGTTTCTATTGATCTTCATAACATCAGGTGCTGGGAAATTCAGTCTTGATAGAATTGTTTTTGGTGACAAGAGTTAGAGCATTACGCTAGTTAAGCTTGAAATGATTTACATGTAAAGTTCTCTTTGATGTAAGTATATTTGACATCAAAAAGTAATTACAATATAATTACTTAAAAAAGGAGTTGAAGATGACGACTTTAATTAAGATCGGAAACTCACAAGGTATTCGGCTTCCAAAAACAATCATAAAACAAGCTCACTTAGAAAGTGTAAATCTTGAATTTGAAGTTGTTGAGAATGGTCTATTGATCAAACCCGTAAACAACGTCGCAAGAGAGATTTGGAAAGAAAATATCAAGAGTGTATTATTAGCCAATAAAAACAAAACAGATGAAGCGCTTTTAGTCGATCTGCTTCATGACAGCGATTTGGATGACTACGAATGGTAGTCGACATCAAGAGATTTGAAATATATCTAGTGAAACTCAATCCCACAATCGGATCTGAAATACAAAAGACACGTCCCTGCATAGTAATCTCGCCAAATGAGATGAATGTACTAAACACCGTTATCGTAGCACCTATGACGAGCAAGGGATTTGAGTTTATATTTAGACCGAGGATGAAATTTGAAGATAAAAATGGATTGGTATTGTTAGATCAGATTAGAACTGTCGATAAGGCAAGGCTAGTAAAAAAAATTGGCGAAGTTGATGAAAAGGTGTCGAAAAGTATTTCTAATATGTTAGTGAAGATGTTTGAGTATTAAGGGGAATTGAAATCTTTTCTATTCTAAAATCCTTACATGCGAAGCACCCTTGGGTGTAAGCGTTCTCCTTTGCACTTTTTAACTAAAAATTAATATTTCTCGATCATATAAACTTTATAAGGAAGAGTTTTTTTAAACCCCTCACAGCTTCTTCAGCATCAGACTCACAAATACATAAACTGCGACAAAAAAATCATAATAACGACAAGTATAAGCGGGAAAAGATGGCTTTTAAATACCCATGGATTGATACTAAAGAACTTTTGATTGATACCGCGAAATCCTAGCCAAATACCAAAAAAAGCTTTGATACCAAGCATGATCTGAAAACGGCTGAATCCCTCGTCTTTTATCTCTCCAAAGATTTGAGAAAACATATATAGTCCGCTTGCCACGGCGACCATCAGCGCGTAAGGCACTACTTTTCTTACATGTACCATTATTGCTTCTTTAGCTTTTTTGGCTTCATCTTCGCCGAGAGTACGCGCTATTTTGGAGAGAAAAAGATTGTCGACAAAAAGAAATCCGCCGTAGATGAAGATAGAATAAAGATGGATGGTATGGATAATTGCATAGATGATAAGAGATCCTTTTTTGACTTGAATTATAGTAATTTTTACAAAAAAACTTGTTGATTACGGTCAATAACTTCAAGAGTTTACCTTCGTATAAACTCCGATAGGATAAAATTCCGCAATTTATTTTTATAAGGTCTTTCATGAAAAGAGCATTACTAAGTGTTAGCGATAAGAGCAACATCGTCGAATTTGCAAAGTCGTTAGTATCAAACGGATTTGAGATTATTTCGACAGGCGGAACATATAAAATTTTAGTGGAAAATGGCGTTAAAGCAATAGAGATTGATGAGGTGACAAAGTTTCCTGAGTGTTTTGAGGGGCGTGTTAAGACTTTAAATCCATACGTTCACGGTGGTATTCTACATCGCCGTGACAAACAGTCTCATTTGGATCAGGCAAAAGAGCTCGGTGTTGAGGCAATTGACTTGGTGTGTGTAAATCTTTATCCGTTTAAAGCGACGATCGAGAGAACGGATGATTTTGAAGAGATCATCGAGAACATCGATATCGGCGGTCCTGCGATGGTAAGAAGTGCTGCAAAGAACTTTGACAGTGTTATCATTGTGACTGATCCAAGCGATTACTCACTAGTTCTAAATGCAATAGAGCAAGAGATAAACAGCGTAGAGTTTAGACGCTCACTCATGATAAAAGCGTACGAGCATACCGCGGCGTATGATTCTATGATAGCAAACTACATGAACTCACGCTTCAACAACGGCATGGGCGAAAAACAGTTCATCGTTGGAAATAAAGTGATGGATACTCGTTATGGCGAAAATCCTCACCAAAAGGGTGCGTTGTACGAGTTTGACAAATACTTTTCTAAAAACTTCACGACACTCAAAGGTGAAGCGAGTTTTAATAACCTTACTGACATTAACGGTGCAGTGAAGATCGCCGCGGCTTTTGGCGATGATAATGCGGTATGTATCGTAAAACACGGAAATCCATGTGGTTTTGCAATCAAAGATGACCTTTTAGAAGCGTATACAGAAGCACTTAAATGTGATCCAGTTTCAGCATTTGGCGGTGTTGTGGCTGTAAATGGTACAGTGGATAAAGCTTTGGCAGAAAAAATGAATGAGATTTTCCTAGAAGTGATCATCGCTGGACGTTTTACGCCAGAAGCACAAGCAGTGTTTGAATCAAAAAAACGTATCAAACTTTTTGAGTATGGCAGTGATAAGCTAGTTCTTGCAAATGACACTTATGATTTCAAACATATTGACGGCGGTTTTGTTTTCCAAGACGCGGATAAAGTTGGTGAAGATGAGGTCAAAAACTCGAAACTTGTAAGCGCAAAAACAGCAACCGAGCAAGAACTCAAAGATATGGAGATCGCTTATAAAGTGGCATCTTTGACAAAATCAAACTGTGTCGTTTATGTGAAAAACTCTGCGATGGTAGCTGTGGGAATGGGTATGACATCTCGCGTTGATGCATCTCAATGTGCGCTTAAAAAAGCAAAAGAGATGGGTCTTGATGTGAGTGGAGCGGCATTAGCTTCAGAGGCATTTTTCCCTTTCCGTGACAGCATCGATGCGGCTGCGGCTGCGGGAGTAAAAAGCGTGATCGAGCCGGGTGGAAGTATTCGTGATGATGAGGTTATAGATGCTGCAAACGAGCATGGCATGGCACTTTACTTCTCTGAGACAAGACACTTTCTTCATTAGAAATCTCTCTTGCATGTAAAGTGCTCCTTGTGGGCATAAGCCTTTTTGCTTACATGTAACTGCAAAACTTCTTCAAAAAACTTGATTGACACTGACTCAAGCTTTGTGATATAATCTGGTATAACAATTCAATATATATTATCAGGATAAAAAATATGAGTAAATCATTATATGATACTTTAGGTATTGCACAAGGTGCATCAGAAGCAGAAATAAAAAAAGCGTATAGAAAACTTGCACGTCAATTTCATCCCGATATCAACAAAGAGCCAGATGCGGAAGATAAATTTAAAGAGGTCAATGCCGCGTATGAGATTTTGAGCGATAAGACAAAACGCGCTCAGTATGACCAGCATGGTGACTCTATGTTTGGCGGACAAAACTTTCATGACTTCGCGAGTTCACGCGGTGGCAATGTCGACCTTGATGAGATCCTTCGCAATATGTTCGGCGGAGGCGGTGGTTTTGGCGGTGGCTCACGTGGTGGCTTTGGTAGTGGCGGATTTGGCGGCGGAGGATTTCAACAAGAAACAAATCTTGATATCGAATCCAATGTTACCATCCCTTTTGTCGTCTCAATACTTGGCGGTTCTCATTCAGTGTCTGTCAATGGTGAAAGATTTGATATCAAAGTTCCAGCTGGCGTAAAAAGTGGCGAAAAACTTCGTGTGCGAGGAAAAGGGCACGCTCAAGGTGGACGTGCAGGAGATCTTTTTTTAAAGATAAATGTTGCAACTTCGAGTGAGTATGAAAGAGATGGTGATAATTTGGTCAAAACTTTTGATGTACCACTTCATGCAGCACTTTTTGGAGATAAGATCAGTATCCAAACGCTTGAAAAAGAGATCAAACTTAAAGTTCCACAAAACACGAAAAATGGACAAAGTTTTCGCGTTAAAGAGATGGGTGTCCTCAACCGTAAAACAAATAGTAGAGGGGATTTGTATCTCAAAGCAAATATAGTTCTACCACAAGTTGAGAGTTTAGATGAAGCATTAGTGAAAATGATGCAAGAAAAATTACCACAGGAGTAGAGTATGCCACACCATTATGATGAACCCGTTTATCTCATAAGTGTTGTCTCTAAGATTTTGGAGATTCATCCTCAGACATTGCGCCAGTACGAGAGAGAAAATCTCATAATTCCATCACGTTCTGATGGGCGTATTCGTATGTATTCACAACGAGATATTGATAGAATTAAAATGATTTTGCGCTTAACACGTGAGCTTGGGGTAAATCTCGCAGGTGTGGATGTGGCAATACGCCTAAAAGATCAGATAGATGATATGGAGCTTGAGATTGCAGAACTGCGTCATGAGATTTCTCGCCTACGAAACTCTTCTTCGGTGGCACCAGACAAGTCTTTGGTGACGAAAAAAAGTATCTACGAGATGATTGTTTTTAAAGAGTAGAAAAGTTCTACTCTTTTGCTCTTTCTATTTTTGCTCCAACAGCTTCGAGTTTTTTCTCTAACTTTTCATATCCGCGGTCAAGGTGATAGATACGATGAATACTTGTTTCTCCATCAGCTACCATTGCCGCTAAAACAAGTGCGCTAGATGCACGAAGGTCTGTTGCCATAACATCCGTACCTGAAAGTTTTGTAGCACCTTTGATGGTCGCTGTATGACCGTTAAGCTTGATATCTGCACCAAGACGTTGTAATTCACTCACATGCATAAATCTATTTTCAAACAACCTCTCTTCTATCGTTGAAACGCCTTCTGCTTGAGTGGCAAGAGCTAAAAACTGAGCTTGCATATCTGTAGGAAATCCTGGGTACTCTTGAGTTACGATATCTACTGCTTTGATAACTTTTGCTGGATGAATAGTGAGAGTATTTTCCCCTTTTGTAAAGCTACAACCCATCTCTTCGAGTTTTGAGATTATTGCGCCAAGATGACCTAATCTTACTTTATTAAGAGTGAGTTCAGAATATGTAATTGCGGCTGCACAAAGATAAGTGCCGATCTCGATACGGTCAGGGATAACGCTAAATGCTTTGATGTCAATAAGTTCTCTGTCCGAACCTTCGATAGTTAATATTGCAGTTCCAACTCCATCGATCTTCACACCGCTGTCTCTTAAAACTTCACATAGTTGTACCACTTCAGGTTCACGAGCTGCGTTATTGATAGTCGTTGTTCCGCGAGCAAGAGCTGCTGCCATAATGATGTTTGCTGTTCCTGTGACTGTGATCTTATCAAAGTTGATATCACAACCGACTAAGCCATCTGGCGCTTCGGCTTTGACGTAACCTGCTTCGATGGTGATCTTTGCGCCCATATGTTCAAGTGCTTTGAGGTGCAAGTCTATTGGTCGCTGACCGATAGCACAACCACCCGGAAGAGAAACTTCGCAATGTCCAAAACGTGCTAAAAGAGGTCCTAAAACCAAGATGGATGCACGCATTGTTTTGACGATATCATAAGTCGCTTTTGTGTGATGCACAGTTGATGTGTTGATATCTAAAGTATTATTTGCAAATGTGTACTGGGCACCTAAATTACCAAGAAGTTTTAGAAGTGTTTTGATATCAACAACTTCTGGAAGGTTTGTGATCTGTAAATCACCTTTTGCCAAAAGAGTCATTGCTATGATAGGTAAAGCTGCGTTTTTTGCACCTGATATTT
The DNA here is from genome assembly GCA_903885085.1 of uncultured Campylobacterales bacterium. Taxonomy (GTDB): domain Bacteria; phylum Campylobacterota; class Campylobacteria; order Campylobacterales; family Sulfurimonadaceae; genus Hydrocurvibacter. The sequence continues at coordinate 36,780 of CAISHH010000131.1, read as the reverse complement.
CTATCGTTCCGCCAAGTTTTGTGTTGCCTTGTATCTTTAAGTAATCCATGTTTGTCTTTATCTTTTTTAAGATATTATATCTTTTTAAAGTTTGTTTTTGCATAAAAGGAAGTTATAAATTATGAGTAGTGCATTAGATAGATTGAAAAATCTCACCTCCAAAATATCTGGATATGAGATGACGAGAAAAGAGAACCTTAAATTACTTGAAGAGCTGTACAAGAGCTTACATGTAAACCAAAAGATAGATGACTTTTCAGATTTATTTCATTTTAAAGCTATAAATCTTTCCGGAGTCTCACTTAAAGACGAAAATCTAGGTGAAATAAAAAAAGGAAAATATCTTCAAATCTTAGCAATATCTTATGATAAAGAAGCGGTGATAAAAAGTAAAAATATCTCACTTGCATATTTTGGACGTGTTGAAAACGTAGATGAAAAACTGAAAAATGATGTTGTTGCATTCGTGCTTCGTTGGAGATTTGAAAAAAGTTTTATGACGTTAGAGCATTATCATAACCTCTTAGAGTCACATACAAGTGCGTAGATTTTGGTTTAAACTTTGGCTTTCTTGGGCCCTGCGACTCAGTGTAGAAAGTTTACTTTATGCTTTTATACTTGCTTTTTTACTGAGTGGAGCAATATATTTTTCAAAAGGAATGCCTCCTCTTGAAAAAGAGTTTCTTCTCGCATTAGGCACAATTTTTCAATTTTCGTTTATAATTTTTTGGAGTATGACACTTCTAGTTTCTTTGTTTCGCGGACTTAAACATCTTTTCAATCACTGCCATGAAGGATATGTCCTAAAACTGTTTACATGTAATGGTGAGGAACTGATAGAAACCATTGGATATGGCGATATCACGCCTCTTTTTCGCAAATGGATGATGTCGATGATTTGGTCTATATCTACTTTGATGATTTTCTCCTTTATCGTGAGCTATTTTTTACTAAACTCTTATAATTGGTACAATATTTATGTGATGTATATTTTTATCCTTATTTCAGGAGGAATCACTTTGCCGTTGATGGGATACAGATGTAAAGGAGTGAAACTTCAAGAATGCTGATTTATATTGATGTGGAAACCACGGGACTAGAGCAAAATGACAGAATATGTGCTGTTGGTTTGATCGTATTAGATGAAGAGATTTTAGTATATAAAGAACTGATTAAACCTCCCAAAAAGATGCGTCCAGAAGCTTCGGCTATAAACCATATAACAGATGAAATGCTCAAAGAGAAAAAGAGTTTTGAAAATTCTCAAATAAAAGAGATACTAGGAAAATATAACACGCTTGATACAACTTTTGTTGGCCATAATATTGCTTTTGATATTGCCATGCTTAAATATGAGGGCTTCATTTTTCGTGGAGCATTTATTGACACTCTTAAATGCACAAGAGCTTTGATACAAGAATGTGAGCAGTTTTCTTTGCAGTATCTTCGATATGAACTCAAACTTTATAAAAATGAGAAAAAAGTTGCAGATGAGCTTGGGATAGAATTATGTGCTCACGAAGTACTCAGTGATGCTTTACATACAAGGCTTTTACATAGCTACTTAAATGATATGGCAGATGATGAAAAACTCCAAGAACTCAGTTCTCATCCAGTCCTGATACAAAAGCTGAGTTTTGGAAAATATAAGGGTCGTTTTATAGAAGAGATAGCTATGAATGATGGGGCATATCTCAGTTGGGTGCTAAGTAGTGTTGAGTCACTAGATGAAGATATGCGATACTCCATTGAGTATTACATGAAGATGCTATAATACGCCTCGAAAAAATTAGTAAAAAGAGAAAAAATGACAATTTCGCAAGAGAATAAAAAAGTACTGTTACTTATTACGATAGCGTATCTATTTAGTATCGCAGTACGGTTGATCTGGGTGTATCAGTTTCATGGATACGAACCGTTTATGTTTAACGGACAATTTATGATAAATACGAATGATGGGTATTTCTTTGCAGAGGGTGCAAGAGATCTTGTTGCCGGTTTTCATCAATCAGGTGACCTTTCCCCTGTGGACGGTGCTACTTCTCAGTTAACATATGCATTGGTGAAAATATTGCCTTTTTCATTTGAGAGTATTGTCTTTTATTTACCTGCATTCTTAGGTTCGCTTCTTGTCATACCGATTATCTTGATTTCATATAGTATTAAACGTCTGGATATGGGCTTTATTGCGGCTCTTCTTGCTTCAATTGCTTGGAGTTACTATAACCGTACTATGGTCGGATATTATGATACGGATATGCTTACTATCGTTTTACCGACTTTTTTACTTTGGTCTATTATCTGGGCAATCAATTCAAATCAGGATAAATTCCTTCTTATTACCGCGCTTGATATCCTAGTTTACAGATGGTGGTATCCACAAAGTATTGCACTAGAATCTGCTTTCTTTGGACTTATCCTTGTTTATGCACTTTTCTTCGATAGAAAAAATAGTTACAATTTTAAACTTTTGGCAATTATGCTTTTTGCGATGATGATGACGAGTGAACTTATTCGTTTACCTATTGTTGTGGCTCTTTATTTCATTTTTAAAAATAAAAATTTTGACAAATATATGTATTATATTTTAGGAGCAGGAGTTCTTGCATTTTTTGCAAGCGGTGGTTTGGACCCTATCACAATAAGATTAAAACTATATATTTTTAGAGATAGTGTAGATGCTTCAACTGCTGGACTTGGACTACATTTCTTTACTGTTATGCAAACTGTTCGTGAAGCGGGACATGTCCCATTTTCTGAATTTGCAAGTAGGATCAGCGGGAATCCTATTACATTTATTCTCTCAATTGCAGGATATATCTGGCTTTCTTATAGATATCGTGTGATGCTTTTAGCGCTTCCATTGATTGGTCTTGGCTTTTTAGCAGAGAGCGGCGGACTTCGTTTTACTATCTATGCTGTCGTTCCATTGGCTTTTGGTGTTGCTTTTATTATTTCTGAGCTTGCAAACAAGATGCCGAGTTATTTTATGCAGTATGCGACGCTCTTTGTCGGGGCACTTTTGGTTTTACTTCCAAATGTCTTACATGTAAAAGAGTATCAAGTACCAACTGTTTTTAATAAAGATGAAGTCGTTATACTTGATAAATTAAAACAAAAAACAAGTAGAGAAGATTATATTATCAGTTGGTGGGATTATGGCTATCCTCTTCGTTATTATGCAGATATGTTTACTTTGGTGGATGGTGCAAAGCATGATGGCGATGTGAACTTTCCGGTCAGTTATATTTTAACAAAGCCCCAAGACGCTGCAGCTAAAATGGCAAGACTTGATGTGGAATATGACGCGCACGCAACGAAGATAGCAGAAGAAAATGCTAAAAAAAGTGAAGCAAACCAGACTAAAATTGCTTCAAATATAGAAGAGATGACAAAAGCAAACGGCTTTAAAGACACAAACGATTTTTTAAGTGCATTAGAGAGTGGGGCAAATATTACTTTGCCTAAAAAGACAAAAGATGTGTACCTTTATCTTCCATATAGAATGCTCAGTATTTATCCGACTGTTACACTCTTTTCAAATCTTGATCTTATGAGTGGCAGCAGATACGCAGATCCTATTTTCTTCGCTTCGCAAGCGAGCAATGAAGATGAACATTTTATCTATCTTCAAAACGGAATTTCTATCAACAAAACAACTGCCAGTGTGAAGTTTGGAGATAAAGAGATGCCGATCAACAGATTTATAAAAACAGGATATAAAAAAGATGGAAAACTCAGTATTGACACCAAACAGTTAAACTCTATGGCAAGCATTACTGTGATTTATTTGGCAAGTTATGGGCAATTTTTGATTCTCGATGAAGCAAGTTTTAATTCTACATACGTGCAACTTTTTGTACTTGAGCATTATGATAAAAATCTTTATGAACCAGTTGAAATGACTCCATATGCAAAAATATATAAGTTAAAGATCTAGCAGATGCGAGTAGCTGTCAAATGCGAATCTCCGCTTCTTCAAAGAAGTGTGGAACTATTTTTAGATAAAGAGCTCAGTCCCATTAAAAACTGCGATATCGTTGTGAGTGATCAAAAACTTGATATCGATAAAAAAATACTCTACATCTCAAATGAGAGTGACGGAGATCTACTAAAACCATTCTCAAAATCTCAGCTTGTTTTGGCTTTAGAAAAAGTGATGAACGATGAGAAAGAAAGTAAAAGTTTTCTTTCTATGATAGAAGAATTAGAACAAAAAGAAAGTTTTGAAACTACAGATAAAGGGTTAGATTTTAAATTTTTACAAGATAGAATCGAGCAACTTACACAAGAGTATCAAGAAAATTTAATCAAGACAATAAGAGCGTTTTATGAAAAATAATACAAATTTTACAAAAAAAATTATTGCAGGCAAGTACAAGGGAAAAACTCTTAAACTTCCTTCCAAAACAACAACACGTACTTCAAAAGTCATAGTATTGGAATCTTTTTTCAATACAATTCAGTTTGCTATCATGGATGCTATTTTTATTGAGGTATTTTCAGGGAGCGGATCTGTAGGCTTAGAAGCACTGAGTCGCGGAGCAAAAAAGATCATTTTTATGGAAAAAGACAGAGATGCTCTAAAAATATTACATGAAAATATTGCACAAACGAATCCTGCTGTATGTGAAGTATTGAGTGGGGATAGTTTTACAAATATCAAAACAGCCATGAATAGAGTTAAAAATTTAGGAGAAAGTGCTTATCTCTATATCGATCCTCCTTTTTCCGTTCGTGAGGGGATGGAAGATATCTATGACAAGATGATTGAACTCATTGCTGAGTTTCCTCATGAGCTTTGTGAAATGGTTATTATAGAGCATATGAGCTCACTTGAATTGCCTGAAATAATAGGTGAGTACACTAAAATGAAAACAAAAAAATTCGGAAACACTTCTTTAACTTACTATAACTAATTTTGGAACATAAATTGCTACTTTGCTCTTAAGAAGCAAGGATAGCAATGAAATCATTTTTATTACTTTTAATACTGTCATTAGCACTTGAGGCAACGAAGATTAAAGATGTTACATCTATCGTCGGCGTCAGAGAAAATCAGGTAATTGGTTATTCTTTGGTTGTCGGTTTGAAAAAAACGGGTGATGGCACAACTTCAAAATTTACACTTCAATCAATCGCAAATATGCTTAAAGCGATGAATATCGATATGAATCCTGCAGATATCAAGTCTAAAAATGTTGCGGCTGTTGTTGTAACGGCTAAAATAGGCGCATTTACAAGACAGGGCGATAAACTAGATGTGACAGTCTCTTCTATTGGAGATGCACAGTCGCTACAAGGTGGTACACTTTTGATGACACCTCTAAAGGGAGTCGATGGAAAGATATACGCACTTGCTCAGGGTCCTGTAAGTATCGGTGGAAAAAATGAGCGTGGAGCAGGTGCAGAATCTCATCCAACTGCTGGACTTGTGTATGGCGGCGGAATGATAGAGCGAGAGATAGATGTCGATATCGCTCATCAGCAATACGCGACACTCTCTTTGAAAGAATCAAACTTTGAAAATGCAGTTGCTGTGCAAAAAGCTATCAATGCATCATATAATTCACAAATAGCGGTAGCTCTTGACTCTCGTACTATTAAACTACAACGACCGACAAATCAGTCAATGGTAGAGTTTCTCTCTAAAGTTGAAAATATTAATATGGACTACACGCCAGAGAGTAAAATAGTTATCAACGAAAGAACTGGAACTATCATCGCCGGTGTTGATATAGAAGTGAAGCCAGTTGTGATCACTCAAGGGGACATTACAATAAAAATAAAGCCATCTGCACAAGCTGAATCTCCAGCAGGAGCTGTGAAACTAGATAATGATCTTGTCATTGGCTTAAATCAAAATGAGGTGTACACGAAAACAGGAACAACAACGGTCGCAAATATTGTAAGATCGTTGCAAAAATTGGGTGCGACTCCAAAAGCGATTATCTCAATTCTTGAAGCGATGAAAAGTGCGGGTTCAATCTCAGCTGAACTGGAGGTTATATAATGAGCAGTCTTATAGGTTCAACATCTATGCAACAAGCTTTATTGTCCAATGATGTGAGTTCTACTCCAAAGATCACAGCAACACAAGATGATAAAAAACTGCGTGAGCAGACGGATGCATTTGAATCGGTTATCATAAAAATGATGATGGATGATGCGATGAAGGATGAAAAGAGTCTTTTTAGTTCTCAAAATGATCCAGGAGATAAGATGTATCAGTCTATGTATCGTGATGAACTCAGCAAGCAAAGTGCTGGAAGTTTTGGATTTTCACAGATGTTATATGATTTTTTGAGTCAAAAACAAGTCAAGCCAAGTTAAAAGAAAATGTGTATTTGCCGATATGAGAGTATAAATAATAAACTAAATACTACTCTTTATATGAGAGGCAAGGATTACCGATGATAAATCAGTTAAATAGCGCGGTTGGAAGTGCGGCTTTTCAAAGTACAAATGCTGAAGTAAAGTCTAATACAAAAAAAACAGAGCAAATGAATAAAGATGCTGATATGAGTAAAGTCGATCAGTTAAAAGGTTCAATAGCATCTGGAGAATATAAGCTTGATCTCTCTACGCTTTCAAAGCGTATTGCCGATGAGTTAATGCAATAAACAATCAGGAGTTTAAAATGCTGTTACATCATTTACAAAGTGCGGTTGGAGACTTAAAAGATCTTATACGCATGACAGAGACTGATATTGAGGACATAAAGGAAGCAAAGCAAACTCCTCAGTTTGATCGTCTACCGCTTAAAGATGAAAAAATTAAAAGTTTTGAATCTAAAAAAGCTATGATTGATCATGAAATATCAAAACTCATGAGCACAAATCCGCAGAAGGATCTTGCAAATTTGTTAAATGGTGAAGAGCACAGTGCCCTTGGTGAACTAAGAGATGAACTTTCAAACTTAAGAATAACAAATCAAAAATATGCAAAAATGGTTTTGACCGTCAGTTCATTTTATAATACTTTGTTAGAGCGTATCGTTCCTACAGAGATGAATGGATATCAAAGAGTTGCGTCAAAAAACCCATCATTTTTGGAAATTAGAGCGTAGGTCATGGCATCAATATTTAACTCTCTTAGCATCGGATATTCAGGACTTAATGCAGCACAGGTTGCAATAGATACGACTGGACACAATATTACAAATGCCAATACCGATGGATACAGTCGTCAGCGAGTAATGACGCAGGCTGCTCCACCAATCAATCTTACTCCAGGTGCAGTAGGCAATGGAACTCAAATACAACAAATTGCACGTATTTTTGATCAATTTACTTTTAACAGTTATACCTCATCCTCTGCTGATAAACAGGCATCAGATTTTACAAAAAGTACATTGCAACAGGTTTCAACTTATTTTCCTGAAATAGACGGTGTTGGAATCAAATCAGATTTGAGTGCTTATTATAATATGTGGCAATCTTTGGCGGATAATCCTGATAACAATGCGGTAAAAGTAGCACTTTCACAGCAAACACAAGTCTTAACGCAACATATTCAAACAACACAAGCACAGGTTTCTTCGCTTCAAAGTCAGCTGAACGATCAACTAAAAACGAATATTGATGAAGTGAATAATATAGCCAAACAGATTGCAGATCTAAATACAGCTATTGGAACTACTGAAGCAGGTGGTGCAAATAATGCAAACGATTTAAGAGATCAAAGAGGTACTCTTGAACTTTCGTTAGCTAACCTTGTCGGTGCAAATGTGATGTCTGGTCAGATAGAGTCAAATAATGCAGTCGATTCCAATCTGGCAATTAAAAATGGCAGTTATAGTATCAGTATTAATGGTTTCAATATTGTTGATGGATCGGGTTATCATCCTATAGGTTTGGATAATACCTCAAGTAAAAGTGGTATGTATTCGCTTTACTATCAACGTCAAGATGGTGCTCAGATACCATTTACTCAAAATATAACTGGTGGCAGTGTCGGTGCTCTTTTAAATCTTAGAGGATCTGACATAGGTTCTGATGGAAAGCCGATAAATGGTCTCCTTCAGGGTATAAGTGATCAATTAGATATGTTTGCAACAGGTTTGATTCAAAGTACAAACAATGTTTATGCGCAGAGTGCAACAACTTCTATGCAGTCAAATCCAGTGATCTCAAATCCCTCAGATGCACTTACAAATACAGGTTTGGGAATAAAAAAAGGAAGTTTTGACTTAATCGTATATGATATTAATGGAAATGTAGCTGCAAAGCGTACTATTAATGTTGATGATTTGACTACTTTTACTTCAGGTTCAAACTCTATTCAAGCACAAGTTGCAGCAAGTAAAGATGATAATGCTGATAATAATGCAAATAATGATGTTAATTCTTTTCTTTCTGTAAGTTATTCAAATGGCTCGTTAGGGATCAATTTAAAAGATAGCAGTTTGCAATCGCAAGGGTATACTTTCGCTATCAAAGACAATTTAGATTCAAATAATAGTTTTGGTTCGGGAACAAATTTTGCGGGAGCTATGGGGCTCAATAAATTTTTTGATGGAACCGATGCAAGTAATATAGATCTGGCTAGTAAACTCAAAAAAGATCCTACACAAATTGCCGCAAACACAGCACCAACTTCAGGTAATAATGCAATCGCTATGGCAATGGTTCAGTCACAGTTTGAAAATATCAAATTTACACAAAAAAATAGTGGTGCTACTTATAGTGATACAACTTATGGGATGTTTGATACTATTGCCACAACTGTTGGATCTCAAACAAATGCGGCAATAGCTGCAAATGATACAATAACAGCCCGTTACACGGCAGCACAGCAGGAGTATGATTCTGTTTCAAAAGTGAATATGGATGAAGAGATGACAAATCTTATTAAGTATCAAACTTCATATGGTGCATGTGCAAAAATTATTACGACTATTGATCAAATGATGACTACACTTCTTGGTATCAAACAATAAAGTGATTTTTATTTGATTCCTTACTTTAGCATTGCGATTTTAATTTTTGTAATGCTTTTTAGTTTTGTAGGATCTTTATTTTATTCCGTTTCTCCAACGGTCTTACATGTAAGCGCAATATTAAGTGCACCTTCACCTACATATCTTCTTGGAACTGACAGACTAGGTCGTGATCTTCTTGCCCGTCTCATAGAAGGAGGACAGGTTTCTTTACTCATTGGAATACTCAGTGCCTTTTTATCCACATTTATTGGTCTTATAGTCGGTGCTACTGCAGGATATTTTAAAGGTAAAACAGATAAAACTTTTGTTTTAATAGTAGATTTATTTTTAACTTTTCCAACTTTCTTTTTACTCTTAGCGCTTGTGAGTTATGTGAACGCCTCGGTTTGGGTACTTGTCCTTATCATCTCTATAACTGGATGGATGACAACAGCGAGACTCGTAAGAAGTGAAAGCTACTCTATTAACGCACAGCCTTATATTAAGATACTTCGTATTGCTAATGTTTCCAAGGCAAAGATAATTTTAAAATATTATGTGCCGCTTTTAGCACCAATATTTTTTGTCAGTTTTACTTTTGGAGTTGGCGGTGCGATCCTTTCAGAATCGGCTTTGAGCTTTTTAGGTCTTGGTATTGTGGCTCCGCAGATGAGTTGGGGAAGTATTATGAGTGATGGAAAAGAGGTAATACAAATCGCTTGGTGGGTCAGCTTTTTTCCTGGACTTTTGATTTTTTTGATTACTTTTTCACTCATAAATATTTCAAACTTTTTACAACAGTTAACAAATCAAAAAGAGATTAGAAGCTAATTTTTTAACATCTGCTATAATAAATGAGATTAAGTCAGATGGAGAAAAGATGTTAGATATTATAAAAAATGAATTTGATAAATTTAAACACTCAAATTGTGCGGATGATGCAATATTTTTTCAGGCAATGGAAGAGGTAATTACCTCTATTACACCTTTACTTGAATCAGATGCAAAGTATAAAAGATATGCCATTTTAGATCGTCTCATCATTCCCGATAGAATCATAAAATTTAAAGTTACATGGATGGATGATAAGCAAGTTATTCAGGTAAACACAGGATATAGAGTACAGTTTAACAACTCTCTTGGACCATATAAAGGAGGACTTCGCTTTCATCCAACAGTAAATGAGGGAATACTCAAATTTTTAGGATTTGAGCAAATACTTAAAAATTCGCTTACAGGTTTGCCAATAGGCGGGGCAAAGGGTGGAAGTGATTTTGATCCTAAAGGTAAAAGTGATTTTGAAATTATGAAGTTTTGTTCTGCTTTTATGACAGAACTACACAAATACATCGGGCCGAGAATGGATGTGCCAGCAGGTGACATTGGCGTAGGTGCACGTGAGATAGGGTATCTTTTTGGTGAGTATAAAAAAATAACATCTACATATGATGGTGTTCTAACTGGAAAACCTTTTATCTTTGGTGGCTCTTTGATGCGCCCCGAAGCAACAGGATATGGTGTTGTTTATTTTACAGAAGCAATGCTGGAGCATGAGAGAAAAGAGCCACTTAAAGGGAAAGTCTGCACAGTTAGTGGAGCAGGAAATGTAGCAATCTATACTATAGAAAAACTGCAGTCTCTTGGAGCCATAGTTGTTAGTTGTTCGGATTCTGCGGGGACATTATATGATAGCCGAGGAATTGATTTAAAATTGATTAAAGAGATCAAACTTGAAAAACGTGCTTCTCTAGAAGAGTACCTGAGCGTCAATAGAGCGGCTAATTATATTCCAGTAGCCGATTATCCTGATGGAGGACATTCTGTCTGGGCAATTCCTTGTTATGCAGCATTTCCATGTGCGACGCAAAATGAGCTGACAAAGGTTGATGCAGATAATCTTATAAAAAACGGTTGTGTTTCAGTGAGTGAGGGAGCAAATATGCCTTCAACTCCGGAAGCTACGGAGCTCTTTTTATCTCATAAAATATGTTTCGCTCCTGCAAAAGCTGCAAATGCTGGTGGAGTTTCTGTGAGTGAGTTTGAGATGAGTCAAAATGCGTCTATGCAAAAATGGTCTTTTGCAAAAGTGGACGAAAAGCTCAAAGAAACAATGCAACAGATTTGTAAGCGGATCGCTTTAACAGCAAAAGATTATGGAGTGGAAGGGAATTACATAGATGGGGCAAATATCGCAGGATTTAAACGTGTTGCTGATGCGATGATTGCTGAGGGGATTTAAGATTTATTAAACTCTTAAATCCAAGATATATTTCTACGTAGAGGGCACTCTACATGCGGAGTGCCCTGTGGGTGTAAGGCTTTTCTATACAAAATATGGTAGAAGTTTTAACCATACTTGCCATAAAACCGCTGCAGATATTCCAGCGGCAAAACCTGCAACGATATCATCGAGCATCACTCCAAGACCTCCGCTCATATTTCTATCGATTCTTCCTATTATGGAAGGTTTTGCTATATCAAAATATCTAAAAAGTACAAATGCTAAAAGTGATTGAATCAAAAAACCATTAGAAAAATCAAAAATATCACTGAAGTTTAGCATCGTCCCTGGTGCAAAAGAAAGGGCAAACCACATTCCCGCAAGTTCGTCAATGACGATACTTTTATCATCATGAGTAGCACTTGACGCTTCATAGCGATTGATCTCTTTGATAGCAATCGCTGAGATAAGCAGAGTAAGTGTAAACATAAGCTGATTACCAAGATAGGCAAGGGCAGGAATTCCAATAAGCAGTGCGACTATAGAACCCATCGTTCCAGGAGCCTTTGGCGAGAGTCCACTGTAAAATAGAGTGATAAAAAAACGGTTCATTAAAATCCTAAGTAAGTGATGTTGTCTGGTAAAGATTCATAAGTTCTTTGTAAAACTCTTCTTCCGTATGGCTCTCTAAAAGGCCGCCGATAGGAAGAAGATTGTAATACATCTTTTCAAGATTTTTAAATCTATTTTTAAACATTTTTGAGAGCAAAAGCGCCGAGATCTCTTTTCTCACAAGTACTGCTGGAGGAACAATACCAAGTTTTAAAAGTTCCAAAATAGACTCTGCATGATAAGAGATATGGTGGTGCTGACCATGTGGACAGGTATTTGTACTGACAAGTGTTTTACATATATTGCAGTAAACATATTCACTTGCAATAGAGATATTGATGCCAATATCAGTTACACGATCAAGAATAGATTTGTTTGTATTGCTATCATAATACATCCCAAGACCTGCATGATTTGGTCCAATGGTAAGTTTTGTACAGCCATAGTTTTTTGCAACAATAGCATCGATGATGATCTCATTGATCCCTGCAAAGATATAGTTAGTTTCCAATGGAACAATAATAACTCTATTTTTTGGTAAATAGTTGTCAATAAAGTATTTCAAAGCTTCATATCTGAGGTTATATTGAAGGTCAGCAGTTTCATAAGGCTTGAGTAGAAATATGACAGTCAGATCACTTGACTCTAAAGATTGTCTTATAAGCTTCTCGTGTGCACGATGAAGAGGATTTACTGCCATCATAATAGCCGTGATATTTTTAGCATTTAAGAGCTCTATAGCTTCTTTGATATACTCTTTATGAAGATCTGGAATCTCATGAGCGAGTGTATAATCACCACAAACAGCATATTTACCAAGTCTTTTACTAGTCGATCTTACTCCCGGATGTGTTTCATCATCTGTTCCGTAGATATGGCGAAGCCTCTCTTTTGGGTCAATCTCAAAAACCTCTTCTACAATAAGTGTGGCAAAGAGCTCTCCATTACATATAAGATCAAGTTTTTCACCTGCATGCATCTCTTGAAGAACCACTTCATTACGTTTTCCAGAGGGTGCAAGGATAAAAGGAAAGGGAAATATTTTTTTATTTACTGTTGAGGTTGAGAGAACTTCCGAAACTTCAGTTTTATTCATTAATGAGACAACTGGATATAAAAGCCCAGCTTTTAAAAACTCTAAAGCTGAAGCCGCTTCAGAGTCGATTACAAGAACTCTATTTTTTCTTTGCGATGCCATATTTCTTTCTCTTTTCCCATAAGCTTTTTCGAGATATTCCAAGTTTTTTAGAGAGTTCTGTATCTGGAAATTTATGTTGGTAGTTTAACACAATATATTTGACATAATCCTCGATAGGAAGGATGTCACTTTGATCGAAAATGTTGTTATCACTTTTGATATCGATGATCTCATAGTCTACATCATCTATCTTATCTGTACTAGAAACAATAACATTTCTCCCTTTAATAAGATCCAAAAACTCTTTTTTATCAGACTTTTTGATCACTTGAAAATCTGTAACATAGATGATGGTGCTAATTGGTAGCATCGAGATTTCACTTATCGCTTTAGGATTAGTTAAAGAGACAAAATAGAGTGGCTTATTTTGTTTATTTGCATATTTAAAAGCAAATGAATCTGAATACTTTTGAAAATTACACGAGATAAAAATCGGAAGTTCCATATTTGAAATATTTGGTTCATCAGTAATAGATGCAAAATTGTGATTAAGGTATCGCTCATATGATTCTGATTGATGCTTTAGACGTTCATAATCTTGAAAATGGTTGATTTTTCGGATGAGTTCTTCTATCATAAAGGGCTTAAGAATGTAATCTTTTGCGCCTAAGGAGAGTGGTTTTGAGACAGTATCATTGCTGATATATGAAACCATCAATATAACAATAGACTTTTTGAAAGCTTCAATAATAGGATTGAAATCTTGACCATTGATATTGGTAGAGAGTAAAACGACATCATAAAGATTACTTTTTAGGGCATCTTTCGTAGAGGTACACATGTCACAGATGTGACCGAGTTCACCCAGTTTTGTTGCAATGCTTTGTGCTAAATAGATCTCATTTTCGATAATTAATATTTTCACTTATTTGTCCAATTGTAGTAGTTTAATGATGCAGTACAAAGAACGCCAACACCCTCGTTGCGTCCTATAAATCCAAGTTTTTCCGTAGTTGTCGCTTTGACATTTACACAAAATATGGGGATTTCAAGTATTTTTGAGAGAGTTTTTCTCATCTCATCTTTATATTTTCCGATACGTGGAGTTTCTGCGATGATAGTGATATCGACGTTTACAATTGCATATCCAAAGCCTGTAAGCTTTTTGACGACATCTTGTAAAAGTATCTTTGAATCAATTCCCTTATATATAGCGTCATTATCAGGGAAAAGCATTCCTATATCACCCATCCCAGCAGCTCCCAAAAGTGCATCGATAAGTGAGTGAATTGCAACGTCGCCATCACTGTGCGCAAGAAATCCAAAATCACTTTCGACTTTCACACCGCATAAAAACATTTCACCCTTATCATCAAAAGCATGAACATCAAAACCGTTGCCGACTAATGTAACATTTGAGGGTGCTTGTAAACATCCGAGTTCTTTGATATCTCCAGCAAATGTGAGTTTAAATGCCTCATCTTCACCATCAACAAAAACTCTTGTGCCGCCGTTTGCAACGATGGCACTACTTTCATCTGTATATTCAGTCTCAGTTCGGAGTGCTTGCTTCAAAGCATCTGTGCGTGAAAGTTGAGGTGTTTGGATGCGGAGGATTTTATTTCGATCTACAGTGTCGTGTTCATAAACAATAGTATCGCTTACATGTAAGGCAGGAATGATGCAGTCGGCTTTATCTTTTTTATCTAAAATTCTTTGTAACAGAAGATCGCTGATACAGGCACGTGCAACATCTGTGACGAGAACATAAGGAGTGCTTACATGTAAGAGAGCATTTTTGAGTGATTCTTGACGAGTTGCTCCGCCTTGGATGACCTGATGTTCTGTGTAGCTGTGCATAAATGAAACATCGTTTTTTGAAGCTGTAATGATGATTTTGGAAAATTTTTCTGTTTTTTCAAATCTAGAAGCTACAAAATTCCATAAAGGCTCCATGCCGATTCGGAGCCATTGCTTCTTAACGGGGGTTTTAAAACGTGTAGAATCTCCAGCAGCAAGTATTATGAGCGTTAAATCAGACAAAAAGTCTCCTGTATCGGTAAAACTGTTACGAAATTATACATATAAAAAGCTTTTTTTTATCTTGTTTGTGTAAAATTCTATAACTTTAAAACTAGTTGAAATATTTTATATGAATGATTATAGAGATGGTAGATTTTTGTGCCCTCTTGTATAAGTACATAAAGAGTTTGAAAATAGGAGAATATTATGAGAAGCGAATGGCTAAAAAAACGGGAAAATGACCCAGTTCGTACACAGATGTATTATGCAAAACAGGGCATAATCACTGAGGAGATGGAGTATATTGCAAAAATTGAGGATCTTTCTGTAGAACTAGTACGTAGTGAAATAGCTCGCGGAAGACTTATTATTCCCGCAAATGTGAATCATACTTCACTTGAACCGATGGCGATTGGTATTGCTTCAAAATGTAAGATCAATGCAAATATTGGTTCATCTGCAATAGCAAGTGATGTTCAAGGTGAAATAGAAAAAGTTCAAGTTTCTCAGCACTACAAAGCTGACACAGCTATGGATCTTTCAACTGGTGGAGATTTGGATGAGATTCGCAAAGCGGTAATCGCAAACTCTAAAATTCCTATAGGAACAGTGCCTATTTATCAGATCCTTCATGATGTCGGGAATAAAATAGAAGATTTAAGTATCGATGTTATGCTTGAGGTTTTAGAGCGTCAGGCAAAGCAGGGGGTTAGTTATTTTACTATCCATGCCGGCTTTTTGTTAGAGACGATGCCTAAAGTTGCAAAACGTAAGATGGGAATCGTAAGTCGCGGTGGAAGTTTAATGGCTGCATGGATGATGCATTATCATAAGGAAAATCCATTTTATACAGCGTTTGATGAAATACTCGATATCTGTGCAAAATATGATGTTTCTCTTTCTCTTGGCGATTCACTTCGTCCGGGATGTTTAGCAGATGCTTCTGATGATGCTCAACTTGGAGAGTTAAAAGTTCTTGGTGAACTCACTCTTCGTGCTTGGGAGAAAAATGTTCAAGTTATGATCGAAGGTCCTGGGCATGTTCCACTTAATCAGATTGAGAGAAACATGAAGATTCAACGTGAACTTTGTCATGAAGCACCGTTTTATATTCTTGGACCTTTAGTTACTGATATTGCAGCTGGATACGATCATATCTCTTCAGCAATCGGTGCTGCTGTGGGTGGATGGCACGGAGCTAGTATGCTTTGTTATGTCACACCAAAAGAGCATTTAGGACTTCCAAATGCTGAAGATGTTCGTGAAGGGATCATCGCTTACAAGATTGCTGCACACGCTGCGGACATCGCTCGTGGCCGTAAAGGTGCAAGAGATGTGGATGATGAGATGAGTGATGCAAGGTATTCATTTAACTGGGAAAGACAGTTTGAACTTGCCCTCGATTCTGAACGTGCTCGTGAATATCATGATGAAACATTACCTCAAGATGTTTTCAAAGAAGCAGAGTTTTGTTCTATGTGTGGACCGAAGTTTTGTAGTTACAAAATAACGCAAAGCATTATGGAAAATACAGAAGAGCTTGATAGAATCATTGCAGAAAACAAAGCCGCACAAACAGTCTAACTTTCTATCGTTGTCCCACGCGGACGGCGATTTTACTTCATTTTATTTGACATCTAGGTATTATTTATTTTCATTGTGTAAAACAAGATACTTTTTATCCTCTTTTGCTGAAAATAAAAGATCGAGATAATCTATTCAGATAAGATTAATGAACTTTTGATATAACTCTATTTAGACAAAGTAACATTTAATTCAATACAAAATTATAGGAGAAAGAATGACTCAAGAAAATGTAAAAACTGCACTTTCTAAAGTAATGTATCCAGGTTTTACCAAGGATATCGTGACTTTTGGATTTGTTAATAGCATCAATGTTAGTGGTACGGCGGTAAGTTTGACTATTGATATTACATCAAGTGCACCAGAAGTGGCGGCACAGATTAAAGATGAAGCAACAGCTGAATTAAAAGCAATAGGAGCAACAGAGATCAATATCAACGTTGCCGCTCCAAAAATGCCTCGCGAGAGTTCATCACGCGGTAAAAATATCGCTCCGCAAGTAAAGAACTTTTTGATGGTAAGTTCAGGTAAAGGTGGAGTTGGTAAATCAACTACATCAGTCAATATCGCTATCGCACTTGCAATGCAAGGGAAAAAAGTAGGTCTTTTAGATGCTGATATCTATGGACCAAATATTCCTCGTATGCTTGGTGTTGAGAGCCTCAAGCCTGAGATCAACGGAAATAAAGTTCTTCCAATCAAAGCTTATGGTATCGAGATGATGTCTATGGGTTCACTCATGGAAGAGGGTCAGTCACTTATCTGGCGTGGAGCTATGATCATGAAAGCGATCGAGCAGTTCTTACGTGATATCTTATGGTCTGAATTAGATGTTTTGGTTATTGATATGCCTCCAGGAACCGGTGATGCTCAGCTTACTTTGGCGCAAAGCGTTCCTGTAACTGCAGGTCTAACCGTTACAACACCACAAATGGTTTCACTTGATGATTCACGCCGCTCTCTAGATATGTTCAAAAAATTGAACATTCCAATAGCGGGTATCATTGAAAATATGAGTGGCTTTATCGCTCCAGATACTGGTGTAGAATATGATATCTTTGGAAAAGGCACGACACAACCTATGGCTGATGAGTTTAACACAACTATCGTTGCAGAGATTCCAATTGAGCCGGCTGTAAGAACTGGTGGAGATGAGGGGAAACCTATCGTTTATGTTCTTCCAACAAGTGAAACTGCAAAACGTTATATGGCTGCTGCTGAAAAAGTATGGGCTATGATAGAAAAAGTAAATGCAGATGGCGGAGTAGATAACCAAGCTATTCAGCCAAATACACCTCCAGGCGTAAGCGCTTGCTCAACTGCTGCGGCTACTCCAAAAGCACCTGCAAAGCCAGAACAAAGCTCTGAGAGCTGTGGCACAGGATGTGGTTGTCATTAATCTTTACTCCTTACATGTAACTCTACATGTAAGGAACCTGTATTCCCTCTTATAAAAATACATTGATTTAAAGATATATTTTTTGTCAGAAAGCCAATCACTTCTGACAAGAATCACAACATAGCTAAGAAAGTTTATAGCTGTATTAACAGTGATTAGCCCTGATGTAAGAAAGATTTTAGAAATCTTCACCCTCAAACATCTCTGGCACAAATTTGATTACTTGATCTCTTCCATGCTCTTTCGCATAGTAGAGTGCTGTATCAGCAAATTTGATACACTTCCAAATAGAAGCAGCATCACTTGGAAATTGCGCTACACCGATACTAATAGTTTTTTGTAGTACTTCTTGGCCAATTTGAAATTTTTGTCTGTTGAACTCTTTATGAATTTTCTCAGCAACTTCTAAAGATCCTTCGAGTGTTGAGTTGTGTAATAGGATAACAAACTCTTCTCCTCCATAGCGTATCGCCAAATCTGAGCCTCTTATATTTTTAGATAGAACTTCAGAGAGCCCTTTGATAACAATATCTCCAATATCATGACCATAAGTGTCGTTAACCATTTTAAAGTAATCAATATCTAGCATTAATACACTGTAATTTATCTCACCTCGAAGTGCTTGTTTTGCCAGTTTATCTATAAATTGTTCTAAAAATCTTCTATTGTAAAGACCGGTCATTCCATCTCTAAGTGAAGTGTCTCTGAGTTTGTCTGTTAATATTTTAGATTCTATCACAGGTTTTGCTGCTTCAAGATAGTTTTTGATGCTGGTTGTATTTCCATGGATCGTGTCAAATGCAGACAAATCATCTATGATAATATTGAGTGTTAAAGAAACTTCATCGTTGATATCAAAAGGAACACAAATATAATCATGACCTAAGTCATTACAACTTTCACATAGGTTTGGAAAATCTGTAGAAACTACTTCAGAATCAGTTCTATAAGCTCTGCAAAGATCTGCATTTTTATCCACAGCCGAGGAACAACTTGTGTCACCAGACGTATATATAAGGAGTCTTGTTTTCGTAAGTTTATCTATTTCATGGAGTGAAAAGTTTTTTATATTGTATTTTTCTTTCAATACAGTGACTAATCTTTGATATACAAGATCTTTAGTATCATCAAGTTCTATAGTCTTTTTAAATTTATAAATATCAGAAAGCTCTTTTATGATTATCTTTGCTTCAAAAAGTGGATCTGAACATGAAAGATTTGATTTTGTCACAAAGGTGGTAAGACTATGTTTAATCTCTCCAAAGGTCTCTTCCATCTTCTGAAAAAGTGTATTGATCTGATCTGTGACTTCTCTTCCTTCTCCAGCTACTGTTGTTTGAAATCTATATGAAAAGTTGCCACTGTGAGCTTTTTTGATACCATCTCTTAGATTTGTAAAAAGATCCATATACGGCTTGATGTAATGGTTTAAAATAAGAAGAGCGATAATAAGAAAGATGAGATTGATAGCAAAAATCTTTAGAATGGTTATCGTACTTGCATTTCTAACACTATCAATATCAAATTCCATACTGATAGCACCTAGAGTATCTCCATCATTTACCTTATGACACTCAAGACAACTTACTCTAGAAGCGACATCTGCTTTATAGGGAATAGTAATACGAAGTTTTACAGAGTCAGCACTTTCAGAGATTTTTTTGATCATGGTACCTGAGGCAAGGACTTGTCCATCGATAGCATCGCGAGGATTTTCGTAGCTGTATCCAGGGCCATACTGATTAACAACTTTTTGCCCTCTAACTATCCATAATTTTTTGATTTCACCATTTTGTGTAATAGTGTCAAGAAAGTATTTTCTTTTGTCCATCATGCCGTTGACCATATGTGAGGTCAAGCCATCTTTGACTATATTTGCTGTGAGATTCGCTTTATCTAAGGCTGAGTTTATAGCAAACTCTCTGAAGTTGAGGCCTACATTGATTATTGTTGCGGTGGCTAGTGCCGCGAGCATAAGAGCTACCATTAAAAGAAATTTATTTTTTGTATTCATATTCACCCTACTGTTTTATTGTCACAGTAAGGTTACTGAAATAAATGTTAATAGTTTATAAATTCTTATTCTACTGTAACACTTTTTGCTAAGTTTCTTGGCATGTCTACATCATTTCCGAGTCTGATGGCAATTTCAAGTGATAATAACTGTAACACGACCATCATCTCAAAAAATTCAAGCATATAGTCTTTGGCATTTGATGTTTGGATAAAGTCATCCGCTTTATCAAACTCAATAGGACTAATGGCGCAAATAGTTGAATCTCTCGCACTGAGTTCTTCTACATTACTTTTACTTTTTTCATATAACTTATGTTGTGGAAGCAGGGCGATAGTAAAAAGCTCAGGATCAGCCAAAGCGATAGGACCATGTTTCATCTCGCCAGATGGATATCCTTCTGCATGCATATAACTTATCTCTTTGAGTTTTAGCGCACCCTCTAAGGCAAGTGGATAAAACACATCTCGTCCGATAAAGAAAAATCCGTGCCCGTGAAGATATCTTTTTGAAAGTCTTGTGATCTTTTCATGTAGGCCATCTGGTACTTTAACTGCTCTTGGAACTTCACGTAAGAGCATAACCTGATCTTCTATCTGCTTACATGTAAGGGAATCTTTGAGTTTTGCGATGTAAAGAGAAAGCATCCAAAAAACAGCCACCTGAGTTGCAAAAGCTTTTGTAGAAGCAACACCTTTTTCGATTCCTGCACGTGTGAGTATAGAAGCATCGCAGAGACGAACCATAGAAGAGTTATCGACATTACAGATAACAAGCGTTTTTAGTCCCGCTTCTTTTGCCATCTTCAAAGTTTCAAGAGTATCGGCTGTTTCACCACTTTGTGAGATTGCAACAAAGAGAGTATCTTTACATAATAGTGGTTCTTTATATCTAAATTCACTTGCGATCTCTACAGAAACTCTGATCTTCGCGTATCGCTCAAGTAAGTAGCTTGCTGTCAGTGCTGAATGATAAGATGTTCCACATGCGCAAAGTTTTATCTCGTTGATCCCATCAAAAAGAGTTTTATCTAGCTCTTCAAAAATGATCTCTGAACCTGAAAGTCTCCCTAAAAGAGTATCCGTTATAACGTCAGATTGCTCATAGATCTCTTTTTCCATAAAAAATCTATACCCATTTTTTTGAGCTGAGAGTTTATTTGTAGAAAGTTTAGTGAAATGAGGAACTCTTTTGTTGCCATTTTTATCTAAAAGCATTATCTCTTCAGGTTTAACAAAACCGAAATCGCCATCTTCAAGATAAACAACTTCGCTACATTTGCCAATAAGTGGAGTATCCGAAGAAGCAAAATATTTTTCATTCTCTTCATCACGTCCAAGAATCATAGGTGAGCCTTGTTTTGCAAAAAAGATCGTGTCTTCTTCACTCTTTGTAACAAGTAAAATTGCAAACGCACCTTGGAGTTGAGAAATAGTTTTTGAAAAAGCTTCAAAGGCAGAAGCTGAACCTCTAAGCTCCTTTTCAAAAAGCCAGACGATCACTTCTGTATCGGTTTGACTGAGAAAGTGGACACCTTCACTTTGAAGTTCACGTTTAAGCTCAGCATAATTTTCTATGATCCCATTATGAACGACGTACGAACTGTCACCAAGATGAGGGTGGGCATTGAGTTCTGTCGGTTTGCCATGTGTTGCCCATCGTGTATGACCGATACCAACGGCAAAACCTGTTGGTTCAAAATCGTGCGCTTTTTCTTGGAGATTGACAAGTTTGCCTACCGCTTTATAGACTGCAAAATCATCATGTTGTAATACAGCTATTCCTGCAGAATCGTATCCGCGATATTCTAGTTCTGCAAGGCCTTCAAGTAAGATTTCTTTCGTTTTTTTTGAACCTATATATCCAACAATTCCACACATTTATAGTTATCCTTCACTCAATGATTTAAAAATATTTTCGACATTATCGCATAGATTGTTTTGTTTTTCTATTAAAAAGTTGTCTCTGGCTCTTGTCTTGGTTGAGTCTACTTTCGCTGTTAAAACTTCTATATGATTTTTTTCAAAAATATCCGTGATATATGCGAGTAAACCGCGCTGGTTTTTTGTATTTATAGTGAGTTGGGCATAAGCTTGAGAGTGTTCGCAGTCAATACTTATCTCATCTCTTTTTATGGTTGGTTTATTGATAAGGATATTTTTACTCATATCAAAAGAGTCTTCTATAATCTGCTCAATTTGTTCTATCGTATCATCTTCTATATTTTGTGAAAACTCTATTTTGAAATACTTTATTCCATCAAAAAGGGTGAAAATATCCATAGAACCAACATCAAGGTAGCTGAGATTTGCAAGAAGATAAGAGATATTTAGCGGAACTTTTCTATAGATCTCTATACTGAGCCTCGTCGTATTTGTTACGCTGTAGCTATACTTTTGAGTTTCTTTCGCTTGTTTTGCAATCTTTATAATCTCTTCAGGAGTGTATTTGAAATAAAAAAGATTGGATTCGACTAGTAATACTTTTTTCTGCTCAATGGTTGATAAAGTGCTATAAAGTTCAGAATTTTTAATCTTTTTTTCAATCTGTAGACGTTTTGTGGCATCAGTGATTCTATCCGTTTGCTTGACGACTTCAAGTGCGCCGATATAAAGCTCTTTTAAAAGTTTTGCGCTAAAAGAGGTATAAACACCTTTACCAACACCGTTGATATCGGCGTATGTCAAGACGTAGAGAAGTTTTAAATTCTTTTCATCCTTGATACTCGATAAAAATTTATAGAGTGTTTTTTCATTATAAATGTTTTCTCTAAAGGCAACACCACTCATTAAAATATGATGTCTGATAAGCAGTGAGGCTCGCTCAGTCATCTCTTCTTTAAATTTGAGCTGTTTTGCAAACTGAACAATAATCTTTGAGCCGACTTCACTATGGTCTTGACGTCTTCCTTTTCCCGTATCATGAAGTAAAACAGCTATTTTTAAGAGTAGTTTCTCTTCTATACTAAAAGCATCATAGATAGACAAAATAAAAGGCTCTTTAATTCTTTCCAAAGCCTGCACACATTTAATGGAATGTATATCGACTGGATAATGATGATAGCCATCAAACTGTGGTAAAAACATCACTTTCCTAAAACTAATAATCAACTGATGCAAGATTCCAGCATCATAAAAGAGTTTTAAAAAGCAGTAACTGTTGGCACGTTTAAAAAGCTCTCGAAGCTGATTGTAGACTTTTGTATGAAATGGATGTTTTATGATGGAGTATGTAAAGAGATTTAAAAATCCAGAATCATATCTGTAGTGTTGATCTGGCAAGCTAAGGAGTACATCTAGTAACTTCTCAATAGATTGAGGTTTGAGGTGATAGGACGCATAAAGTCTTGTATCCATAACATAAATGCCATGTTCAATTCTTGCCTTTTTGATTTTTGAAAAATTATGCAGGTCTACAAGATAGGTTCGAACCATCTTTTTAACAAATATCTGAGAAAAGTTATTGATTCTCCAAAGTGCTTGAAAGATTTTTGTGGCCATTATTTTTTCATTTTTAAACCCAAGCATTTGTGAGATTTGAGGCATTTGTCCAAGGCTGAGTCTATCTTCTTGTTTATTGTTTACAAGGTGCAAAGCACTTCGCACACGAAAGAGAAGTTCAAGTGAAACACGGTATTCATTGTACTCTTCATCGGTAAAGATGATGCCGCAAAGATCTTTAAGGTTTTGTACATCATAGATACTCTTCGCTACCCAATAAAGAAGTTGAGAATCGCGAAGTCCACCAATACTCTCTTTGATATTTGGCTGCATGGAAGTTGGGTATTTTTTACGTCTTGCCGTCGCTTCATCAATTTTTGCTAGTAAAAACTCTTTTCGATTTGTGAGTCTTGCTTTACCCAGCTCTTTTTGAACTCCTTGCCAAGTAAAAGTGGAGCCTGTAATATAGCGCGATTCCATTAAAGCCGTTTTTATGGTGACATCTTCACTAGCTGCTTTTTTGATATCGCGCAGTTCATGCACACGATGACCGAGCTTCAAGCCTGCATCCCATGCAAGATAGAGAAATTTTTCTATGATAAAATCGGTGTTATAGCCATCGCACTTTGCATAAACAATCATCAGATCGATATCACTATGAACGCAGAGTTGTTCGCGTCCATAGCTTCCAAGTGCAATTATTGTAATAGGCACAGAACCGCTCATCGGCACATAAATACCAAAGATACGGCGAAGTACTGTTTTGTACATAAGAACGATAATTTTATCAAGCTCTTTTGTGTGTTTTACCAGAAAATCTTTTCCTTGATTTTTCTCAAAAAGGGCAGGAAGAGAGTCTTTGTATTCTTTAATATATTGTTTAAAAACTTTTGAAAGCTCAAAATCCGAGCCATTTCTTTCAATTGTATCTTCAATCTGAAGTATGATATCCATCTTAAAATCTTTTGTTAAATTTTTAACATTATAGTATATTGGTTATAATTCGAGTCCGTAAAATAAACTAAATTTTAAGCAATTTTTCTAAAAGGTAAAGTATGAGCAGAATCTCTTTTGATGAAGCGTTAAAGATGTATGACATGGAGTTTTTTGATTTAGCTGAGATGGCAGATCAGAAAAGAAAAGAACTTCACGGTAAAAAGACTTATTTTAATATCAACCGTCATATCAACCCGACAAATGTGTGTAAAGATGTATGTAAATTTTGTGCATACAGCGCAAGCAGAAAAAATCCAAACCAATACACAATGAGCCACGATGAGATCATGAATATCGTCAAAGATATAGATTCTCGTGGTATAACAGAGGTGCATATCGTCTCTGCTCACAATCCAAATACGGGTTTAGAATGGTACTTGGAGATTTTTAAAAGAATAAAAACAGAGTATCCGCACTTACATGTAAAGGCTCTCACAGCCGCTGAAGTCAACTTTTTAGCCCAAGAGTACGGCAAAAGCTATGATGAGATTTTGGATCTTATGGTTGAAAACGGAGTCGATTCTATGCCTGGTGGCGGCGCTGAGATCTTTGATGAAAAGGTTAGGGATTTTATCTGTAAAGGGAAAGTCACTTCCGAGCAATGGCTTGAGATACACAGAAAATGGCATGAGAGAGGCAAGAAAAGCAATGTCACGATGCTCTTTGGACATATAGAAAGCCGTGAACACCGCATCGATCATATGATGCGAATTCGCGATTTGCAAGATGAGACAGGCGGTTTTAATTGCTTTATCCCGCTTGT
This sequence comes from uncultured Campylobacterales bacterium, assembly GCA_903885085.1. Lineage (GTDB taxonomy): Bacteria > Campylobacterota > Campylobacteria > Campylobacterales > Sulfurimonadaceae > Hydrocurvibacter. Next base: position 11,668 of record CAISHH010000131.1, on the reverse strand, counting down.
ATATCAGACTGAAAACAACTTTTTAAATATCAAAAAAGATATCACCGCAAATGAGATTTTACGTACGATGGCGATAAGCCGTTTGGTGCTTGATAACGTGCCAAATCTCAAAGCCTACTGGGTGACTTCAACGGTCAATCTCGCTCTTGTAGCTCAAGAATTTGGAGCAAATGATATGGACGGAACGATAGAAAAAGAGTCTATAAACTCTGCGGCAGGTGCTAAGAGTGCCAACGGTGTAGTGCTTGAAGATTTTGTACAGCTCATCAAAAACAGCGGATTTATTCCCGTAGAACGTGACAGTATCTATAATGAGTTAAAAGTCTGGTGAAAATCTCCGTAGTCATCCCTACGTACAACCGTTACGAAGTTTTAAAAAGAGCATTGACATCGGTCTTTGCTCAAACTCATTCGCCCTCAGAAGTGATCGTTATCGATGATGGCTCGAGAGATGAAACCGCAAAAATCCTTCAAGATTTTCCTTCCATCATCTATCGTTATCAAAATAATTCCGGAGTTTCCTCTGCTCGTAATCTTGGTATATCGCTTTGTTCACATGAATGGATAGCTTTTTTAGATTCAGACGATGCGTGGCACGAAGAAAAACTTGCTTTACATGTAAGCCTTCATGCAGCGGAAAAAGAGTTACTGTTTTCCTACACGGATGAGCTTTGGATACGTGATGGCAAAGAGGTGAAAATCCCAAAAAAGTTTCAAAAACACAGCGGAGAGGTTTTTTCACAATGTCTATCTCACTGCATCATCGCGCCCTCATCAGTTTTGATACATAAAAACCTTTTCGAAGAGATAGGCGTGTTTGATGAAAATCTCGAAGTTTGCGAGGATTATGATCTTTGGCTGAGGCTTACATGTAAGCATAAAGTGGGTTTGGTTGAGCAAAAAATGACTATCAAATATGGAGGACATGAGGATCAACTCTCTATGAAATATTGGGGAATGGATAGATTTCGAGTTATTGCTTTGGAAAAACTTTTGGCTCATCATATAAGAGAAGATGAGGTCAGAGAGATGCTTGTGCAAAAGTACACTATCCTACTTCAAGGCGCAAAAAAGCATCAAAAACTAGAAGATGAAAAACTTTATAAAGAACGTTTAAACTCTTTAACTACTGCGTATTAAGAGAAAATTGGATAAAATAATAGTCTCAAATATAAAATAATTATTAAAGTTGGACAGATGAATATACTCATAACGGGCGGAGCTGGATATATAGGCTCACATGTGGCAAAACAACTCTTAGAAACTTCAAAACATAACATTACAATTTTAGATAATCTCAGTACCGGAAGCGCAAAAACTCTTGATACTTTAAAAAGCATACGAGCTTTTAAATTTGTCCAAATTGATTTAAATGCGTTTGACACAGTTTGTGAAGTTTTAAAAGAGAATAACATAGATACTATTATCCATTTTGCAGCATCTATCGTAGTTCCTGAATCAGTTGAAAACCCTTTGAAATATTATATGAATAACACAGTAAACACGACAAATCTGATCCGCTGTGCGGTGGCAAACGATGTGAAGAGATTTATCTTTTCAAGTACGGCGGCAGTTTATGGTGAGCCTGTAAATCTTTCTGAAACTGGAATCGATGAAAGTTACGAAACATCTCCTATAAATCCTTATGGCATGAGTAAACTTATGAGCGAGAGAGTTATCCAAGATACAGCTTTGGCGTATAAAGATTTTAAATACGTGATATTTAGATACTTTAATGTTGCTGGAGCAGATATCAATTATATAGATGGAAAACTTACTCCACGCATAGGACAAAGTTTTCCAAATGCGACGCATCTTATAAAAATAGCTTCTGAGTGTGCAGTTGGTAAACGTGAAAAAATGGCGATATTTGGGGATGATTTTAACACTCCTGATGGCACAGGCGTGAGAGACTACCTCCACGTTGATGACCTTGCAGATGCACACATAAAAGCTATTGATTATCTTGTGGAGGATGATAGCGATATCTTTAACGCAGGATATGGCAAAGGTTACTCAGTAAAAGAGGTGATAGAAACAATGAAAAACGTTACATGTAAAGAGTTTCAAGTCGATATGGCACCACGTAGAGCAGGAGATCCAGCCACACTTATCTCAGATAATTGCAAGATAAAAAGTAAAATGAACTGGACTCCAAAATATGAAGATTTGGCACTTATTTGTGAAAGTGCTTATGCGTGGGAAGAGAGTGTCTAACATTGATAGACTTAGTTTTTGACTTGATGTCTTGTCCTAAAGAAAATGTTAATAAATTTATTTTAGATGAAAAATTATTAGGAGAAATATAAATGTATTTATTTACAAGTGAAGTTGTTAGTCCAGGGCATCCTGACAAGTGTGCGGATATTATTGCAGATAGCATAGTCGATAAGCTAATAATTGCAGATAGCAGATCAAGAGTTGCGAGTGAAGTATTCGTGGCGGGGCAACATGTAGTTATTGGCGGTGAAGTTACAAGTAAAGCCAACCTTTCTCATAATGACTATGTCAAGATAGTAAAAGATGCCCTCATAAAAATAGGATACGATGGAAAATCAGGTTTTAACCCTTCTCAAACACTGACTCCTGATACTGTAAAAGTACAAGTTCTCTTAAATCAACAATCACCAGACATCAATCAAGGTGTAGATCAAGAAGATGGCGAAACAGGTGCGGGAGATCAAGGCATCATGTTTGGTTTTGCATCGAATGAGACTGCTGACTATATGCCAGCAGCCATTACGTATGCAAGAGTCATCTGTGATAAAGTTTACCACTATGCACTAGGCCATAGCCATAAACTTGGCGTAGATATAAAAACACAAGTGACTATGGACTACGGCACAAAAGAGAACTTTGAGAACTGTTTGCCTCAAAAGATACATACCATCGTCGTGAGTGCTCCAAGCGTGGAGAGTATGGACATAATAGAGGTGCGAGAACTTCTCCAAGGTCTTATAGATGACGCAGGGTTACCAACAAACTTATATGATCCAAAAGATACCATAATCCATTTAAACCCTACAGGAAGATATGTAAATCACGGACCACTTCATGATAGTGGACTTACTGGAAGAAAACTCATAGTTGATAGCTTTGGAGGTTATGCACCCATAGGTGGTGGTGCACAAAGCTCTAAAGACTATACTAAAGTAGATAGAAGTGGACTCTACGCAGGAAGATGGATAGCAAAACACATCGTCGCAGCAGGACTAGCAAAAAAAGTAACAGTACAACTCTCATATGCAATAGGTGTAGCCAAACCGACTTCTGTCTCCGTAGATAGTTACGGAACAGTCATAGACGCTCTCGATGATGATAAACTCTCAAGTTTTGTAAGCGAAAATTTCTCACTTACTCCAAACTGGATAACGAAAAAGTTTAATCTAGATCAGCCAAGCGCAGAGACATTTTTATACGCAGATGTAGCAAGTCGCGGACAAGTTGGGCAGTCTGATTATCCATGGGAAAAACTCGACGAGTTAGAGAAGTTTGAAGTATTGAGTAAATAAATTTTGATAAACAAAGCAAAATCAAAAATCAACTCACTCCAAAACCATGAAGGTTTTATGAAATACTTTAAAAATACTTCATGGCTTTTTGGTGAGAAAATCCTTCGCATGATAGTGGGGCTTTTTGTTGGTGTTTGGGTGGCTCGCTATCTTGGCCCTGAGCAATTTGGACTTTTCTCTTATGCTCAAAGCTTTGTGGGGCTTTTTATCGCTTTTGCAACACTTGGACTTGATGGCATTGTCATCCGTGAACTCGTAAAAGATGAGAGCAGAAGAGATGAACTCATAGGAACAGCTTTTTGGCTTAAACTTTTGGGTGCATTTGGAGTGCTTGTTATCTTAGCTATTGCGGTAAATTTTACTTCAAATGACAGTTATACAAATACCTTAGTTTTCATCATCGCCAGTGCGACAATATTTCAAAGTTTTAATGTCGTAGATATGTACTTTCAAAGCAAAGTTATGGGTAAATATATCGTCTTTGCAAATGTTATCAGCTTACTGCTTTCAAGTATAGTAAAAGTGATTTTGATACTAAACCACGCTTCGCTCACAGCTTTTGCATGGACGATAGTTTTTGATAGTGTTGTGTTGGCCTTAGGATTTATGTATTTCTTTTTGAAAAATTCAAAATTTGCTGTTAAGCATTTGACTTTTAATAGAGCTATAGCTTCTTCACTTTTAAAAGATTCATGGCCACTCATATTGAGTGGAACAGTTTTAATGATACAAGCAAGAATTGATCAAGTCATGCTTCAAGAGATGATCGGTAGTAAGGAAGTTGGATATTATAGTGTGGCATTAAGATTAATTGAAACCTTTGGATTTATTCCTATGTTACTTAATAGTTCGATTTTTCCAGCACTTGTGAATGCAAAAAAACATTCAGAATTACTATACAGAGAAAGGTTTTTGAATTATTATCGTATGAGCTTTTTATTATTTGTAATAACTTTCGTGCCAATATTCTTATTTTCTGAACGTATTGTAGTTTTACTTTATGGTATCGCTTATCAACCAGCAAGTGTTTTATTCTCTTTGATGGCTATCAGATTATTTTTTACCAATACGGGAGTGGCAAGAGGATCTTTTATTAATATTGAAAATCTTTTTAAATTTTCTTTGATCACTATGACCTTTGGCGCTATAATCAATGTGGGATTAAATTATTATTTAATCCCACGTTATTATAGTAAAGGTGCTATTGTTGCAACAATAATTTCCTTCTTTGTCACTACATTTTTGATTGACTTTATATATGCGAAGACAAGAGAAAATGTAAAACTTCAACTCATAGGAATGTTGACTTTTTATAAAATAAATATAGGACATCAAAATGCGAGATAAATTCAAGAAAAATCAGTTGATACGGAATCTATATTTTTTGCTAAAAACGGTAGATGCTTTTTTTAAATTTCAACCATTTTTTTTGATAAAACAATTTTCATGGTTTTTTAATCAATTGAAGAGTTTGAAAAAATTAGGTGAAAATCCACAATTCAAAAATGTAGAATATTATCCTTGCCTTTTTGACAATCTTAGTTATACGCCTCTTGAACCAACATATTTTTTTCAAGATAGTTGGGCAGCTAAACACATTTTTGATTTAAAACCAAATCATCATTATGATATTGGAAGTTCTGCTAAGACTATTGGAATATTATCTCAATTTGTGCCAATTACTATGGTAGATATACGTCCAATCGAACTTGAATTACCAAATCTATTTTTTCAAAAGGGTTCTATTCTTGAACTTCCATTTGAAGATAATTCAATTGAAACATTATCTTCTTTATGTGTGGTAGAGCATATAGGACTCGGAAGATATGGAGATCCTCTTGATCCATTTGGAAGTGAAAAGGCAATAAAAGAACTGGGTAGGGTTCTGAAAACAGATGGAGTGATCTTATTTAGTGTACCCATTGACAATGAAAATAAAATTTATTTTAATGCTCATAGAGCGTTCACAAGAGACTATATTTTAGAACTTTTTAGTGGTTTTGAAATTTTAGATGAGAAATATCATTATGGTACAAAGATGTATGATAAATACGATAGCTCAAAAGGTTTCGGAACAGGGCTTTATATGTTAAAAAAATTGGATAACTAAAAATGATCCTATTTTTATCCGATGGCAGGCTTGGTAATCAGCTTTTTCAGTATGCCTTTTTAAATACGATTGCAAAAGATGGTGAACAAATTGTCACTGCCAATATGGAGCAGTTTGTAGATAGGTTTGATATTGATAATATAAATTTTAGACATTTGTCATTGGGGAAATCTTGGAAGTTTTTTATCCGAAAGTTTTTAAAACCTTCTTTGATGTTTTGTGTGCGATTTAAAATCATTTCTTATATTATTCAGGATTACAATTCTACTTCGATGTTATCGACCTTTTCAAATATAAAAGGATTATTACCTATAACATTGGTCGAAACAAATTTTTTTCAATCTGAAAAGTTCTTTGATGAAACTAAAGTTGACTTTCAAATTAAAAATAAATATTTAGAAGAAGCAAAATCTTTTTTATCTCAAATTCCAGATGGATTTACAACAATATTTGTACATGTAAGAAGAGGTGATTATATCTTTGAATCTTATTTAGGTTTACAAGGTATTGATTTACCAAAAAGTTATTTTGACAAAGCTATGGGAAAGATTATTTGTAACATAGAAAATCCTTTTTTTATATTTTTATCTGATGATGTTTCTTTTGTAGAATGTTGTTTCCAAAATATTAAAAATAAAATAATTTCAAACAATAGTATGGCTGCGGATTTAGCAATAATGAGTTTATGTGAATACGGAATAGTCTCAAATAGTAGCTTTTCGTGGTGGGGAGCGTATATGATGAAAAATAGAAAAAAAGTTATTTTTCCAAGGTATTGGTATGGCTGGAAAAGTAAAATTGAATCACATATAGATATTCAACCAGAATGGGCTGAAATAATTGAGGTAGAACATGAAGATAGATAAAATATTTACACCACCACATCCGTTAAACACAGCAGTATTGTTTTTGGTATTTAACCGTCTTGATACAACAAAACAAGTCTTTGAAGCGATACGACAAGCGAAACCACCAAGACTCTACATTGCAGCAGATGGAGCAAGAAAAAGTAAAGATGGCGAGGCGGAGAAAGTAAACGCTGTACGTGACTATGTTATGTCAAACATAGACTGGGAGTGTGAAGTTAAAACGCTCTTTCGTGAGCAAAATCTCGGATGTAAATATGCCGTAAGTGGAGCTATCACATGGTTTTTTGAAAATGAGGAGATGGGAATTATACTAGAAGATGATTGTTTGCCAAGTCAGAGCTTTTTTTGGTTTTGTGAGGAGTTGTTGGAAAGGTATAAGGATGATATGAGGATTGGACAGATTAGTGGTGATAACTTTCAAAAAGGAATTAAGAGAGCTGAGGAAGATTATTATTTTTCTATTTATAATCATGTCTGGGGATGGGCAAGTTGGGCTAATAGGTGGAAAAATTATGATGTGGAACTAAATACAATTAGCGATAGTGTATTTATTGAAGAAGTAATTCAAAAAGATAATACAAGAAAATACTGGATTAATGTTTTTAAAAAAATGAAAGAAAAAGCTATTGATACTTGGGACTATCAATGGACATTTACTTTATGGCATAATAAACAACTTACAATTTTGCCAAATCTTAATCTTATTTCAAATGTTGGATTTGGAGAAGATGCAACACATACAACGAATGAAAGTGAATTTGCTAATTTAGAAGTTCATGAAATCATTTTAAAAAATTATCCTTTAGAGATACATCAAAACTATGAGGCGGATTGTTTTACATCAAAATTGATGTTTAATCAGAAATCAATTTTTGAGAGAATTACGAGTAAAATAAAGAGATTGATGAATGAAATGTAAAATCTGTAAGAGTGATAATGAATCAATATTTACTGCAAAGATTTTGAATAAATATGAAATAAAGTACTATCACTGCGAACACTGTGGCTTTTTACAAACTGAAGAACCATTTTGGCTAGAAGAAGCTTATGGCGAGTCTATAAATGTTTCTGATACTGGTTATATGCAAAGAAATCTTCTGTTGTCTAAAAAACTTACTATTCTTTTAAGTCTATTTTTTGATAAAAAGGCAAAGTACTTGGATTATGCCGGTGGATATGGTGTATTTGTCCGTCTTATGCGAGATATCGGTTTTGATTTTTATTGGGATGATAAGTTTACAACAAATCTTTTTGCAAGAGGGTTTGAATATCAAAATGGGGAAAAGTACGAAGCTGTGACGACTTTTGAAAGTTTTGAGCATTTTGTAAATCCACTTGATGAAATAGAAAAATTATTGACAATTTCTAAGAACATTATTTTATCTACTGAACTTTTGCCAGACTCTATTCCAAAACCGCAAGATTGGTGGTATTACGGTCTTGATCATGGACAGCATATTTCTTTTTATTCTAAAAAAACATTTAGATTCATTGCTAAAAAATATAATCTTTACTATTTAAGTAATGGTAATTTACATATTCTTTCAGAGAAAAAAATATCAAACTTTAAGTTAAGAATTTTAAAGTTTAGTAAATTTGGTTTGCATAAGATATTACAGAAACAATTAAAAAGTAAAACTTGGGATGATTATTTAAATCTTAAGCTGAAGGTGTTTTAAGTTGTTTCCAAAATTAAAAACACTAATAAAATTTATAATTTTCTATTGTATAGATTTAACTATAAAACCATCAAAGGAGATACAACAAAAATCTCTTATGATAATTCGTTTTGATGCGATTGGAGATTATATACTTTTTAGAAACTTTATAGAAGTACTTAAAAAAAGTGAAAAGTATAGAGATTATAAAATCACATTGCTTGGAAACAATGCTTGGAAAAGCTTATCAAAAGAACTTGACAGTGAGTTTGTAGATGAATTTATTTGGCTTGATAGAAATAAGTTTCATAAAGATTTTCTTTATAGATATAAAAAGCTCAAAGAGATTACGGCATGTGGATATGAAGTTGTTATAAGTTCTGTATATAGTCGAGAGTTTTCTTATGCTGATGCTATTGTAAAACTTATACATGCAAATGAAAAGATAGGAAGTGTTGGAGATTTTTCAAATATAAGAGTTTGGCAAAAAAATATCAGTGATAAATATTATACAAAGCTAGTAGATGCAAAAAATGATTTAATGTTTGAGTTTAGTAGAAACAAAGAATTTTTTGAAAATCTCTTACATGTAAGGCTTGATATTATTCAACCATATATTGATTTAAAAGAAAAAAAATTATCTTTTGAATTGCCAAAAAAATATGCGATACTTTTCATTGGTGCGAGCGAAAGCTATAGGAAATGGAATATTGAAGGGTTTACCAAAGTTGGTGAATATCTCAAAGAAAAGTATGGCTATGAGATAGTTTTGTGTGGTGCTTCAAGTGATACTGATGATGCTTTTAAATTTAGAAAATATTTTAGTGGCGAGTATATTGATTTGGTTGGTAAAACGTCTTTAATTGACTTACTTTATGTCATCTATAACGGAAATCTGATGATAGCAAATGAGACGAGTGCGCCTCATTTAGCAGTTGCATTAGAGATGACAAATGTATTTGTCATCTCTAACGGAAATCACTATGGACGCTTTACCCCATATCCAAAAAATGTGAGTGAAAATTATCATGTGATTTATCATCCTAAAATTGAAACAGATTTGGATGATTATAAAAAACTTAGCAATAGTTATGGTTATGGAAGTAATTTGGATATAAATGAGATAAATGTAGAATTTGTAAAAGAAAAAATTAGCAAGGTTTTAGGATGACTGACACAAGATGTTTAGATAAAAACTTCAGCACCATAAGACTATTGACACAAGAAGAACCAATTATCAAAAATAAACCAGAGGATAAATTTGAAACTATTTTATTTCTACCGAACCATAAAGAGCGAAAAGGCGAGGGTGGATTAAGAACAAAAAGTTATTTCAAAAAAAGCTATGAAGACAAACCTCTTATCTCAATTATTACAGTCGTTTACAATGGCGAAAAGTATCTCGAAGAAACCATACAAAGCGTTATAAACCAAACCTACGACAATGTAGAATACATCATCATCGACGGCGGTTCGACAGATGGAACTTTAGATATCATCAAAAAGTATGAAGAGAAGATTGATTACTGGGTGAGTGAAAAAGATAGCGGAATTTATGATGCTATGAATAAAGGCGTGACTTTGTGTAGTGGCGACATTATTGGTATTGTCAATGCAGATGATTTTATTTATAGGGATACTTTACAGAATGTAGCAAAGTTTTTTTCAGATACTGATGCTATGTTTACATTCGGACAATTAGACTTGGCTGATGAAGATGGCAAGGTTTTTGATACAGCAAAATCGATAGGTATAGATAATATAAAATATAAATTATTTAGACATATGCCATTTTTACATCCTACAATGTTTGTGAAAAAAGAGGTGTATGAAAAGTTGGGTTTGTATAATACAAGATATAAATTGAGTGCGGATTATGATTTTACATTACGTTTAGTAAAAAATAATATTCAATTTGTTAAATTAGATTTTTCGACTGGAGTGTTTAGGCTTGGTGGACAAAGCGGTGGAATGAGATCCTATCTTGAAAATCACAAGTTGTTGCTAGTACATGGCGTCAATCCCGTTTTTGTTTATATAAATACTATGGTTCTAGTCGTAAAATTGTTTATCAGGAAAATCTTAAACTAATGGTTTCAATAGTCATTCCTTGCTTTAATTCACAAGCAACAATTCGTAAAGTCTTAGAATCAGTAGTCAATCAAACATACAAAGATTATGAAATAATTATAGTTGATGATGGAAGTAGTGATAATACAAAAAGTGTCATTGAAATTTTTTTTAAAGATAAAAATATAAAACATAAATATATTTATCAGCAAAATAGTGGTCCATCATCTGCAAGAAACAAAGGTGTCAAAAATTCGATTGGTGAGTATGTTGCTTTTTTAGACGGTGATGATGAATGGCATCCTCAGAAATTGGAACTTACAGTGAAAATTTTAGAAGATGAAAGAGTAGATATATTGGGACATGGATATACTTTTATTAACAATTTTGATAAAGAATACTTGAGCATAAATATTGACAAAATCACGTTTTACAGATTGTTGCTAAAAAATTTTGCTGTCACACCAAGTATTATTATTAGAAGAAGTAAATTTCAGTTTTTTGATGAAACGATGAGATACACTGAAGATCATGAACTTTGGCTTCGAGTAGCTTTAAAATATGATGTTTATTATCTTGATTTGCCACTTGTAAAATTAGGTAGACCACAATTAACAGAGGGTGGACTGAGTGCAAATAGATGGGCTATGAGAAAAGGTGAGATGAAAATGTATTGTAAAGCTACAAAATATAAAAACATTTTGTTTTTTGTGTTACCGTTTTTAATTCTTTTTTCTTTGGTGAAGCATGCAAGAAGCTATGTAAGGAATAAGTTTGAAACAAATTAGTAGTGCCAATAACTTTGATATAGTCAGACTTTCTCTTGCAATATTGGTTTTTTTTGCGCATTGGAACATCTTGATGCAGTTTGATTCTTCAAATCAGATTTTTCATTTAAGCGGTTATGCGGTAGACATGTTTTTTATCGTAAGCGGTTTTTTGATATTTTGGAGTTTTGACAATGATCAAAATAAAAAGCACTTTTATATCAAGCGATTTTTCAGGGTTTTCCCACTTTATGCTATTTTGATAATTTTACAGACTCTTTTCTTTATCTACTTTTCAGGTGGAAACGCTTCGCAAATTATAAAATATTTTATATCAAATATATTATTTCTCAACTTTTTATCCCCATCTGTTGGAAGTACATTGAGTAATTTACAAGTAGATGCAATAAACGGTAGTTTATGGACTTTAAAAAATGAAGTGATTTTCTATATGTTTGTTCCTCTTATTTTCGCCATTTACAAAAAGTTTGGTATCTATTTTTTACTCACCTTATATATGCTATCAGTTTCTTATCTAGTTATAGTTGATCATTTCGGTATCTCAAAACTCTTAGTACAGTTTCCTGCTCAACTTCGACTTTTTGTCATAGGCATTTTATTTTATCTATTTTTTGATAAGATAAATACTAAAAACATCTATTTATTTACTCTATTAAGTTTA
>CAISHH010000130.1 GCA_903885085.1 uncultured Campylobacterales bacterium | reverse complement strand
TCCTGCAAGTCCACTCACTGCATCGACTCGATATGAACGCTTGTTCGCCGCTTGCATCGAGAGGGTTGAGTAACCGTTTTGTTTTGCAACTCTGCCCAGATAGCTGAGATTTGAGAGCTCAAGTCCATGTCCAAGATACTCGAATCCTGAAGGGATCGTGATACCTGTAAAGATAGAGGTGATTCCAAAAATAGAGCGATAACCGTTTGAATAAAAGTTAGTGAATTTCAGCCCTTCATTGCTCAGTTGTTTAAAATATGGTGTGATACCCAACTCTTTGTAGTGAGTAAAACCATCCAAATGTTCAGCTCCAAAAGATTCTAAGAGTACGATAACGACATTGTATTTTGGGGTTTCTTTTGCTTTATATTCACGTTCGAGTGGATATTTGTCATCCAGAAAAGGTGTATTTGGTGAGGCAAGTTGTGAACGTGTGATCTCTATTGCTTTATCTAGTTTCATAAGATGGTGTTTTGCAGGAGATTTAGCGGTTCTATACATGGTAAAAAATCTGTTAAGCGCGAGGTTTCCACTGCTTACTTTATCAACAGCATAGGCATCACTTGTACCAAAACCTTTACCTGAAAAGTTGTTGCGTATTCCAATAAAAAGAACTAAGACAACAACTAAAGTCGTGATGAAGAGTTGTTTACCTGAGATAAAATGTCTTGGTCTATGTGTAAAAATTTTATAAACGACATATAAAAATATAGCAGATAAAATAAATGCGCCTAGCGTATAAGGAAGCATAGAACCAAATGCCATTCCAGTGATAATGTCGGTATCACTACCGAGGTTAAATAGCTCATTTGACATATGTCTATGGATATAGTCATAGTAAAGAACATCGCTGAAACTGAGAATAAAAATAGTCGTTAAGATGAGCGCCCATACAATCCCGATAAGTCCTCTTGTTCTTGGCGATTTGACAAAGAGAAGCAAAAGGACAAAGACTGAGGAAAACGTGAAAATAGTAATCATGTCAACACGAAATCCCATCAAAAGTGATGCATAAAACTCACTAGTAGTGAGGTTAGAAAAATCAGTTTTATAAAATTCATAAAGAGAGAGCCTGATTGCCATCAAAACAACGAAGCTAAAAAGAATGAGTGAAAGAATCTGTGTGAGTTGATTACGAAATTTCATTAGTTTTTTCCTTGAAAAAGAGTCCATAAAAGATGAGTGTCGTGATATAAACGATGAAAAATGAGACTACGGTATCGCTAAAAAAGTGTCCACCTGCGGCGATACGAATATAGCTGATAGCAATCCCATAACCAACTGCGAGACTCATCCATAACATACGTCTTTTTTGAGCAAGCAGAGCAAGAGCGATGAGAAAAAATGCTCCAGCAGCGTGACCACAGCTAAAAGAGTAACCGCCTTGATCGCTGATGATAAAAGCTGGAGTGAACTCTTTCGTTCCTCCAAATAGTATTGTCTCAGCTGGGCGAGCGCGCCCCCAATGATCTTTAAGAGTACTGTTCACGATGAGACCTGGACCAATAGCGATGATTAACAAAAGATAGAGAATCACTTTTCTATTTACATGATAGAGATCTTTTTTTGCTGCAATATTATAAAGCCATACAAGCATAGGCAAAATGATGGCTAGAGTGACAACAGGTTGTATCGAATTGTATAAAATTGGTTCATACCAAGTGTTATTTGTAAAGAAACCGCTTTCTTTAGAGTAAAAAAGAGAGCTTACAAAAATATCGATCTGCGGGAAAAGGACAAAAATGAGTGAAGTGAGGAGAAATGCTATCCATACATACAGCGGGACATTGATTATTTTTTTATTCATAGATGAAATTATAACTTATCCTTGATTTGTAAATAAATAGGGGCATTAAAAATTTTTATTTCATTGCTTGTTATGAGCTCTCCATCTCGAGAATAAGCATCAAAGTAGTCTTCATTTTTAATGATTTGTTCATTCAAAGACCAGTGAACTTGTATGAGTTTGTTTTCTTTAAGACATTGGAGAATATGATAACCTCTTTTTATATCAAGGCGTAAAAATTGTGAACCTTTTAAAAATACAAGCATTGTTTTAAACGCATAAAATGCGCTACGTTTTCTCACTTCCTTGCGATTGTCTATGAGTCCGTATCCCGGAGCGATGAGCTGATGCCAGAGCACGGCATCGACTTGTTGTGAAGCAAATGCGAGAAGATAATAGCGTACTAAAAAGTTCGCATAACTCTCTTCATCCACACACTCATGTTCACTTGTGGGTGCATATGGTGCGGTGTTTGAGATGGGCCAGTTTGTCTCTGTGATGTAAAGGCGGTTCCTACTTTTTGGGCTCAGAGAGACCATCGTACTAAGCAGTGCGATCTTATCTAAAAGATTAAATCCCATCTGTGTATTTTCAGGTGCTCCGCGTCTATCGACATATAAAAGTGAGGCAACGCCGTCGTACATGTAAGGGAAAAAGTTAAAAAGCGTATGCGCTGTAAAGTGGTACTCAAAGTCGATCACTCCACTGCCGATGAGAATAATATCGGGAAACTCATGAAGCTTCAAATCGTAAGCTACTTTGTAAAACTTGTTGTATTCATCCACGCTGAAAAAACCCCATTTCGCGCGATTGATAGTAGAACCGATCTGAAATCTTCTGATTTGAGGAATTGAAAATATCGTGCGAAGATCTCTCTTTAAAAGCTCAAGATCTTCAATATGTTCGCGGTCTTGAAGGATGTTTAGTGTAACCTCTTTTGCTTGGCAAGAAAGGATAAAATCGTATAGTTCTTGAAGTTTATCCATCTCCCAAAGCTTACAGCGCACTAAAATATGATCAACTCCCAACTCCTCTAAAAGTTCAGGAGTCATAGAAGGCTCTTTCTCAAGATTGACACTCATCGCAAAAAAGTTATCACTGTCCACATTTTTTCGAGGCACAAAAGGGATGAGCAACATTGAAAGTGGAAGGATGAAAAGAGCGATAAAAAAGGTTTTGAGATTTGATACTAGCTCACGCCGACGCATCATCTTTTTAAATTTTCTATCTTTGAGTTGATAAGGCTGATCTGAGAATTTATCCCAGATAAAAGGTTCTTTCAAAGTTTTATCCATTTGAGTTTTATAGCCACTCGTTTAAAATTTCCAGTTGGTGTACATGTAAGCGGCATCATTTGCAACTGAGAGTTCTATATGTGTGTCCTCTTTCATAAAAAGATCATGAATAAAGAGACCTAGAAAATTGCCTATAGATGCATGTATGAATTGATCTCCGAGCGAGTGTCCACCCTCTTGTACACGGGCAAAAGCACTAGCAGATGCTGTGAAGTAACTAATACCATTAAGGGTATATTTCCCCCACTCTGGGATATCAAGCTGGTCGACATTGCGTCTGTTCATAGCAGAACCCGTAAATGTGTCAATGGCATGATGCGAGCCGATGGCATCATCTCTTGTATGTGAAGGATTTTCTTTTTCAATTGAGTAACTCAATGTATCTGTCACAGTTCTTGCAACGGCAAAGCCAGTAGCTTCTACGGCAACACGTTTGAGTTTTGTTACTGAATCATTATCATCAATCATGAGAGCCGTAAGATAAGTTTCGGCTCCATTGATCTCTCTATACATATCATCATTTGCCAGATAAAAGGGAGGATGATTCATGATATCTTTTGATATTCTCTGATCTGTGTTTGTCGCATAAAGTGTAATGCCCACGGCCATAGGAGCCCAAGTGACGGGATCTGTTACTGCTGAGTAGGAAGCATCTTTAGTCCTTGTCCACGCTGTTTGCAGACTAGTTTGACTGCAACCAAGAAATAAAAATAAGAAGAGAGTTAAAATTATATGTTTCATAAGACTTTCTCATAGGGAATAAGTCAAATTATATCCTTTTTAATGTAAAATCATAGATATTAAGAATATAGGAATTTATTTATGAAAATATCAGTTATCGGAACAGGTTATGTTGGATTAGTAAGCGGTGTATGTTTTGCTCAGATGGGAAACAAAGTCACTTGCGTCGACATAGATGAAAACAAAATAGCAAAACTAGAAAAGGGAATCATCCCGATTTATGAACCGGGTTTAGAGGATATGACGCTTGAAAACTATAAAAAAGGGACATTAAAGTTCACGACAAACGCGACTGAAGCGATTGCTTCATCGCTTATCTCTTTTATCGCCGTGGGAACTCCGATGGGTCAAGATGGAAGTGCCGATCTTCAATATGTTTTAGCTGTTGCTAAAAAAATTGGGCAAAGTATGCAAGATTATATCGTCGTCGTGGACAAATCGACTGTTCCTGTAGGAACGGCTGAAAAAGTAAGAGCGACCATTCAAGAAGAGCTTGACAAACGCGGTGTTAGTATTACGTTTGATGTTGTTAGTAATCCTGAGTTTTTAAAAGAGGGCGCTGCAATCAATGACTTTATGCATCCTGACCGCGTGGTTATCGGTGCGGAGAGTGAAAAAGCATTAGAGGTTATGCGTGAACTCTACGCTCCTTTTATGAAGCATCATGATAGATTTATAGCGATGGATATCAAATCAGCAGAGATGACAAAATACGCGGCAAACGCGATGCTTGCGACGAAAATTTCTTTTATGAATGAGATGAGCCAGATTTGTGAGCGCGTGGGAGCGGACATCAACAAAGTAAGAAACGGCATAGGAAGCGACAGCCGCATCGGTTACAGTTTTATCTATCCGGGTTGCGGATATGGTGGAAGCTGTTTTCCAAAAGATGTGCAAGCATTAGCAAAAACCGCAAAAGATTTTGGCTATACACCTCGTATCTTGGATGCTGTTGAAGCTGTCAACTATGCACAAAAATATGTGATCTCAAATAAAGTGATCACAAGATTTGGCGAAAACTTAGAGGGCAAAACTTTTGGAGTTTGGGGACTGAGCTTTAAGCCTGAGACGGATGATATGCGCGAGGCAAGTGCGATTACTATCATCAACGAGCTCACTTCACGTGGCGCAAATATTATAGCGTATGACCCAAAAGCACGTCATGAAGCCCAGACTCATTATCTTAAAGGCAATGATAAAGTAAGTTATGTCGATAGTAAATATGATGCTCTCAAAGACGCTGACGCGGTAATCCTTGTAACCGAATGGCAAGAGTTTAGAAGTCCTGATTTTGATGAGATAAAAAAATTACTCAAAACTCCAATATTTTTTGATGGACGTAATCAGTTTGCAAAAGAGAAAATGGCGAAGATGGGATTTGAATATTTCCAGATCGGTGTGAATTAAAAATGTTCAAGGTTTTTGCAGTTTTATTTCTATTTGCCTTACATGTAAGCGCATTAACTCTGCAAAAACCAAATATCTACACTGATCAAAATATCTCCGGCTGGATGATGTCTGAGAAACTTGATGGCATCCGTGGATATTGGGATGGAAAACAACTTCTCTCTCGTCAAAATAAACCTATAAACGCTCCTGCATGGTTTATAAAAGATCTACCTCCGTTTGCACTTGATGGCGAGCTTTGGACTGCGCGCGCGGATTTTGAAAATATCCAGTCGATTGTGATGGATGACAAGCCAAGCGAAAAATGGAAAGAGATCACTTACAATATCTTTGAAGTGCCAAACGCTGAGGGAAATTTCACGCAACGACTTCAAAAAGCGCAAGATTACATTGATGCACATCACCTCTTACATGTAAGAATCGTAGAACAAAAAATCTGTCACAATTCAAAAGAGTTGAAGGTATTTTTGCATGAAGTGGTGAAAAAACGGGGAGAAGGAGCGGTCATAAAAGAGGGCTCAAGAGGTTATTTTGATGGCAGAAGCGATTCTGTTTTAAAGGTCAAACTGGCTCAAGATATGGAAGGAAAAGTTATCGGCTATAAAAAAGGCGTTGGCAAGAATAGTGGCTTGATGGGAAGTCTGGAAGTGGAACTTGAAAACGGTACACACCTTTTCATAGGATCTGGTTTTAGTCAAGAGAATAGAAAAAATCCTCCAGCACTTGGTTCCATCATCACTTTTAAATATTTTGGCTTTACAAAGAAGGGCAAACCAAGATTTGCCTCATTTATGCATGTGAGAAAAGATTGAACATTCTTGTTGTTCGTACCGATAAACTCGGAGATTTTATCACAGCATTGCCTACATGTAAGGTTTTAAAACAGTATGATCCGCGTAACCACATCATAGTCTGCGTGGCACCATTAAATGAGAGTTTGGCTCGTGCGTGTGATTTTATCGATGAGGTGATTGTCGATGATGGCAAGAGCTCGGTGTGGGAGCTTGCACAAAAGCTTCGCAAAGCCAAAGCAGATGTTTCACTTACCCTCTTTTCAAACACCCGTGTAGCAATTGCGCAGTTTTTAGCGGGCATTTCAAAGCGCATAGCACCGGCTACAAAGATAGCCCAAATCTTTTACACCAAGAGAGTCAAGCAAAGACGCAGTGAAGTGAAGATGACGGAGTTTGAGTACAATTTAGAGCTTGCAAAAGTGTTATTTCCTAAGATGGATTTGCATTTTGAAAAGCCGCTTTTAAAGTTTGATGATGCGCAAGAGATGTATGAGAGTTTTTGCAAAGAGAATAGCATCAAAAAAGAGGTGATCGCTTTTCACCCGGGATTTGGCGGTTCAAGTGATGCTAACTGGAGTATTGATGAGTATATCGAGTTGGTAAAAAATGCCTTACACCCAAAGGGTACTTCGCATGTAAACAGTTATCAAGTCGTGATGACCTTTGGACCTGATGAGCAAACTCTTTATGAATATTGCAAAAATGCACTTCAAAACGCGGATGTCGTGTTTTATATCTCAAAAGATGGGCTTGTCAATTTTGCAAAACTTATAAGCAACTTCAAACTCTTCATCTCAACCTCTACAGGCACGTATCATTTAGCCGCACTTGTCGGAACTCCAACGATGACCTTCTTTGGAGACTCACTTTTTGCGAGTGGAAAACGCTGGAAAAGTATTAGCGACGAATCAATGCAAAAACACTATATGATCCCTCATGATGAGAGGAAAAGAAGTGAGATGTTTGAGGAAGTAGCTAAAACAATTCAGCTGCTTTAGTTAAATTTAGTCTCTTCAAATATTTTTGCACTCGCTTTATAGCTCCAGTGTGTATCATCAGGATAGTAAACATCTTTTTCATTGTCGTCTATAAGTTGTTTTATAATAGCTTTTGTATCTATGAAGGTATACTCTTTTTTTAGACCACGTAGCAATTCAAAGAAGTGGCTTTGCTCATATTGATTATTGATGATGTATTTGGAATAAATATCATATTTATCGGGTGTTGGCATAAAATATAGGTGTATGTTTTTCTTCTTTAATATCTCTTGGAGATGATTAAGATTTTCATTGAGTAAGGCGATCGATTTTTGGTTTGATTTTTTCAGATTCTTAATATCTTCAAAATAAAAAAGTAGTTCCTTAGGATTTTGAGATGAAAAGAGCTGTTTTGAGATTGGAGCGAT
This sequence comes from uncultured Campylobacterales bacterium, assembly GCA_903885085.1. GTDB lineage: Bacteria > Campylobacterota > Campylobacteria > Campylobacterales > Sulfurimonadaceae > Hydrocurvibacter. Next base: position 25,856 of record CAISHH010000130.1, on the reverse strand, counting down.
ATAGACTTTGGAAGAGTAGGCATGGTCGTTAAATTTGTATAAAAGATTGTAAAGCAAAGCGTTATAGTTCAAATTGTTTATAAATGATGTTTTTTCTTTTTGAGTTGGATATCTTTTTTTCATATCTTGAATAACTGTTTTTTCATCTGCGGTGAGATTCCAATCGATTTTTTTTGACAATCGGTCAACACAACCCCTTTCTATAGATTCTAAAATAATCACTTTTGGATGTAGTTTATCTAAAATTCCACTGCTATTTAAACGCAAGATTGATTCTACCCATCCTTCCTTTGAAGGTTCTAAATTTAATACTTTAAAATTATAAAATGAAGCAATATAGTCTTGGTAAAATGGATTTAATCCTCCCGCTCCTCCATTAGAAAACGAGTCTCCAATTGTGATAACATCTACTTTTTCAATTTTTGTAAAGTCAATATGTTTTTTTGGCAAATTTACTCTATTTTCTTTAAAAATTAAAGAGTCATTATGATATGACATTCTTCCTAAATCACCAACATGAGTATTATCATTATTTTGAAATAATTGTTTTGTATACAAATGCCATATCGTAAAATGAAAGAGTATAAAGAGTAGTAATATAGTGAAGAATATTTGGAGATATCTTTTTGCTGTCATAAGAATCCTAAAAATTAAAATACAAAAATTCAGATACACTATTTTGAACTGATAGTGCTATTAAAAGTATACTTATGCTGAAGACTAAATGTAGCGTGTTAAGTTTAAAGCCTTCCAGTTTTTGCATTGAGTTTTTAAGCGTCACAACTAAAATAAGCATAACTATGAGTTGCCAATAAATATCGTTGTTGAATAAAGAAAATGAAAAACTTCCAAATGAACTCATCCCACCCAAAACCTTCAAAGCATCATCCCAATGCTTAGCTCTAAAGAAGACCCAAGTGATGTTAATGAAGTTAAAAGTAATAAACCATGCTAATAAACTGTTCATCTTAAAGCCCATATCTTTCCAGATGCGGTGTATCACCATTGCCACACCATGCAAGGCTCCCCAAAGAACAAACATCCAACTCGCTCCATGCCAAAGCCCACCGATGAGAAAAACACTAAAAAGATTAAAAGAGTTACGATAACTAGAGACTCGATTACCTCCAAGAGGTATATAAATATAATCTCTTAAAAACTTAGAAAGAGTAATATGCCATCTTCTCCAAAAGTCTTGAATATCTTTTGCTTTATAGGGCGAGTTAAAGTTTGCAGGAAGCTTGATGTTTAACATCAAACTCACACCGATTGCCATATTCGGTATAGCCCGAGAAGTCAAAGTAGAGCTGAAAGGTATAGCTTAGACTTGTTGCCCATGCTTCGATGAGATTAAGTGAGGTTGCGACATCAAATCCATTATTTGCCCAAGTGGCAAAGGTATCAGCAATCACTACCTTTTTAAAAAGCCCTATGGAAAATAAAAACAGACCGGCTGCTACATTTCTATAACGAATAGCCATATTCCAGCGTGAAGCAAACTGCGGCATCATATCGGCATGATGGATGATAGGTCCGGCAAGAAGGTGAGGAAAGAAAGTCACAAACAGTGCATAGTTTAAAAAGTCATACTCTTTTACTTTTCCTTTGTAGGCATCTACTAAAAATGCTATTTGTGTGAAAGTAAAAAATGAGATACCTAGAGGAAGCAAGAGATGTAAAAGCTCTACATGCGAAGTGCCCTTTGGGTATAAGCCCATCGCGAGATTGAAATTTGTTATAAAAAAGTCACTATATTTAAAATATCCAAGCAAAGCAACATTGGCAACAATACCAAATATTAAAACAGACTTCTTAGAAAATTTGCTCTCTTTACTTAACCCACTTCCCACCATGAAGTTAAATAAAATACTCCCTAAGATAAGAGGAAGATAAACAATATTCCAATAACTATAAAAAAAGAGTGAAGCAAAGACTAAAAACCCTTTAGCCGCGACCGTCAATCTTTTTGAGTTGAGATAAAAGTAGATAAAAAAGGTTAGTGGTAAAAATGCGAAGATGAATGAGTAGGAGTTGAAGAGCATTTAGTTTTGCTCCTTATTGAGTTCATAGAGTTTTATATATTTATAAAAATTTGTTGCCATGTGTGAAAAAGCTATCACAAGACCTGCGTAGCCGTCTAAAAAACCTTTTTTGATGAAGTAGGTTTTGAAAAATGAGAAGAGTCCATTGAAAAACGCTTTTGTGGGTGAAGAGCTTTTTTTACCTACGTTGTCTTGAGCAAAGATTGTAGAGTATCGATCAAGTTTTACGATAAAATCGCTGATGGAAGCATAGGGAAAGTGTTGAACATCTCCATCAAGGGTTTTTACATGTAAGCCCTCATCAACAATCTTTTCATGAACTTTACTGTTTGTAAAAGAGGTTGTATTTTTGTTGTAAAGACGCACGATAATATCATCTCCCCAACAGTGTTTGATCTGCGTAGATTTATAGAAATTTATTCTTTTGATGGCATATACATTGGCACTATTTAGGCTTACATGTAAGAGTTGTTGTACAAACTCTAGAGATAAAACTTCATCCGCATCTAGCGAGAATATCCATTCATGTTTTGCATACTTTGAAGCTGCATTTTTTGTCGGTCCAAAGCCTAAAAATTCACCTTGAATGAGTTGTACGTTTGGGTAGCTTTTGGCGATAATATCGGTATTGTCGTTTGAGTTATTGCTATAAACGACAACATCATCGAAATCTTTTAAAGAATCTAGTGTAGTACCGAGTGTCTCTTGCGCATTTTTGGCGATGATAACGCAGGAAATATCTGTAATTCTAGTCATTGACAGGTTTGCCTTTGAGTCTTTTTTTGAAGTTTTTTATCTTTTTATTTTTATTTGAGAACATCAAAACTTGGTTTGTGAAATCTGCATCGCACTGATAATCTTTTGCATATTCTTCTGCTATAACTCTTAAGATGGCATCGCTCGCCCAAAGCTTGGAGAAGTTTTTCGCACGATCTCTTTGGCTGAGTTCAAAAAACTTCATACGGTTAACATCAACTATTTTAAAAATGTAGGTGGAGTTCTCTTTTTTGATGAGAATATTTCCCGGTGAGTAATCATTATGAAAAATATTGCTGTTGTGAAGTTCTAGACTAAAGCGTGCAAAGGCTTTAAATATAGCTTCTTTATCTTCAAAAGTGTCATCAAGCAAAGGCTCTCGAATCGTAAAATCATAATCGAATTTTTCACTGATAAAGTAGCTCTCTTTTAAAAGAAAAAAGTGGTAAAACTCTATGTAAGAGATTGGTTTTGGTGCGAAATGTCCAATCTTGAGGGAATAATCATAAGATTTTTTTGCCTTGGATTCTCTAAAAAATGAGTAAACAATTTGGTTAAAAATATTTGGAACTCGAAATGATTTTACAACGGTTTCAAGGGCATTGTGAGAAATGATTTTAAGTTCATTTCTAGCCTTATGGATGGTGTTTGCATTGTTATAAAAATAGTTTTTTATATTGAGTGTGAAATCTTTAAAAGTAGTTTCATAGTCTGGATTAATTTTATATTTTTTCATGGGCAAAATTATAGCTAAATTCTAAAGATGCCCTTTAAAGAAAAAAATGTTACTATTTTGTAAATTTTAAAGGGTGTCGTAATTTGAAAAATATTTTAATTGATATAAAGGTGCATAAATGAGATTAAACTTTAGACCAGTGAGTGCATTTGCTTCAAAAAAAGCCAAAGTATATTTAAAAGACAAAAATCCAGAAGATATAAAAAATATTGCAGTAATACGACATGCGGCAATTGGTGACTTTATGAATATTCGTCCTTTTTTGATAGGTATGAGGGAATTTTTCCCTAATGCAAAGATCACTCTTAGCGTCAACAGCAGTGCAGTGTACGGTCTGCCGCAAGACCTCGTCGATGAAATTCATGTAATGGATAAGGTTTGTCCTAAAGACAAAAGTAAAAAAAACGGGACTTTTTTACAGAATAAGACAAGCAAAAACATTAAAACAACAAGATATTATTTTTGATCTTACTGACAGTACTTTATCATTATGGATCACGTTTCTTTCAGGGGCTAAATTAAAAGTGGGGTATCCGTATAGATCAATAAGAAGATACTTTTATGATATGGCTACATTAAGAAGTGAATATGTCTTAGAAGCCGATTCTGTACAGCATATGTTAAATATGCTTGGCTATAAAAACAATGCTCCTTTAAGATATGGATTTGAAGAGAAGTATCCGAAAAATGTTGTCAATCAGATTGTTTATTTCGCAGGTGCATCTGCAAACTTTAAATGTTGGGAGCAGGAGAAGTTTAAAAGTTTGATTGAAAAACTTTCTGATAGATATCCAAGTGACAAACATATAATCTTACAGGGCGTAAATGCAAGTGAAAAGTTTTTAGATTTATATGAATCATTGAAAGAAAGAACAAATGTTCTTCTTCAAAAAGCGATGCCTTTAGATGAAGCAATGCAGTTTTTATCTAACAGCAAATGTGTTATTGCAAATGATACAGGTCTTAGAAATATGGCGATTGCAGTTGAAACACCGACAGTAGGGATATTTTTCATGACAGGAGCTTTTAGATATTGGCCGCGGGACGGAAAACATGACTGTGTTTTTAATCCCGACCATACAAGTCCGAATATAGAAAGTGTATATCTCTCTACGGTTGCACTTATAGATAAAATCTATGCAAAATAAAAAGATTTTAGAACTCTGTCTCTCCCAGGATTTAGGAGGGCTTGAACTTTATATGGTCAGAGCTTCACAATTTTTGCATAAAAAAACAGATGTTATAAGTGTTATAAATGTGAACGGAAAACTTGAACAGTATTACAAAAACAGTTCATACAGATATGAAAAGATAAAAAGATCCTCAACGATCTCCTCTTTTTTGAGCGCAAAAAGATTAGCCCGCATCATAGATAAAAATAAAATCGATATCGTTCATTTGCACTGGACAAAAGATATCCCCGTAGCGGTACTAGCAAAAAAACTCTCTACATGTAAGCCAAAACTAGTTCAGACAAGAAACATGACGATGACCCGTTTTAAAGATGATTTTTATCATCGATGGCTCTATAAAAATATGAATATGATGCTGGCTGTGACGCATCAGGTAAAAGAGCAGATCGAGCGTTTCGTTCCTCAAGATATCTGTCCAAAAGTGGAAGTGCTTTATATGGGTGCAGAGATGCCCGAGCTAGCAACAGACGAAGAAAAAGAAACTCTCAAAAAGCAATATGGACTAAGCGATGCTTTTACGGTTGGAATCGTTGGACGTATCGAAGAGGGAAAAGGGCAGTATCTAGTGATAGATGCGGTGAAGAAACTTCTCGGGGAGGGCTTACATGTACAAGCACTTATCGTTGGACATGCGATGAATGAGCGTTATCTGGAGAGTTTAAAAGATGGCATCAAAAAAGATCATCTAGAAGATAAGATCATTTTTAGCGGGTTTACACGAGAAGCCCAAAAACTGATGCAGATTTTTGATTGTCTGGTGTTAGCAACAGATAGAGAGACTTTTGGTTTGGTGCTTATAGAAGCGATGGCATGTGAAATCTGTACCATAGGCACCAACAACGCTGGACCTCTTGAGATCATAGATGAGGCAAAAAATGGGCTTTTGTTTGAGCAAGGAAATAGTGGTGATTTGGCAAAAAAAATAGAGCTTTTAGCTAAAGATGAAAGTTTAAAACACAACCTTGCCCAAGCAGGAAAGCTAAAGGCAAAAGAGATGTTTGATAGTGAAAAGCAGTTTGAAAAACTTTATACTATTTTGGAAAATTTAAATTATATACGAGCTTAACGTGGAGTGTTATTACGTCTAACAATATGTTAATTTTGTATTTTTCTATATAGTGCGCTAAAGAATCCAAAATAATATTTCCAGTCTAATAAGATCCATCGTGTGAAGAGTCCTATAATCGTGAAAAAAATGTGTGCAGACCACTGCTGAAGACCCTGTAAATGTTTCCAGCTAAAAAGAAATTTATTTCTAGTAGAAACAAGCTTTTTTTTAGTTTTTGATACATATTTAGATAGTGTTGAACTCGTTTTATGATAAGCGAAACATTCCGGAGCATATACAACATCATAACCATGTCTTAACGCACGGAGTCCTAAATCAAAATCTTCCCAATAGTAAGGTGAAAAAATTTCATCGAATCCATTTAACTGCAACATTTTGACTCTATCACAGATAAATACACAGCCTAAATAAACCAATTGACCACCTATAGCACCACTCAATTCTTGAGCAATATGTTCGATTTTCTGATTTGATTTTAAAAATCCTCTTTTTATGTACAATTGGGAGGTTTTTTGGACATCAATAACATTGTCAAAAGTTGTGTCATAGTTTATGATATCCCCTTTAATAGCAAAAAGATTATCGTTGTCAAAATATTGAAATGCATTTTTAAAATAATTTATATCCACTGTTACATCAGTATTGATTAAACAAAGTAAGTCATTTTTTGCAGCATGAATACCTCTATTACATGTAGCAGAAAAACCTTGGTTTACTTCATTTATAATAATTTTAACAATTGGAAACTCTTTTTTCAACATATTCACACTATCATCTGTTGAACAGTCATCGACGACAATTATTTCAAAATCACTTTTGGCATTTTCTAGAGAATTCACAATACTCGGCAAATTCTCTAAAAGTAAATTTCTTCCGTTATAGTTTGGAAGAATAATACTAATAGAATCTTTCATGGTAAAATCCACACTTTAAATTTTGTATAATAATCTATCATATTTTTGTAGATTATTTGTAAGATATTTTGGAAACGGTTCACTGAATGGGATTGCTCTAAAGGACATGTCTCTATCAAACAGATCATTGCCCTCAGCTATTATTTTAGATATTTTTTCTTCATCATTTGTATTATTAAGTATCTGTTTAGCCTCTTTGGCATGAGAAAATGACTGTACTTTACTTATGATTGTATCAATACCACCTATATAGCTGAAATGCCATCCTCCCTCTTCTATTCCAGCTATTGTTAGATCATTTCTAAGATTACGAACTTTCTGAGCACTTGTAAAATCTCTATATCTGATCATTACTGAACCTCTCCAAAAAATTAAATTGTTTTTTTTAACAATACATGTTTCGGGAGCAGCTTTAGTAATCATATAATTTAAAAAGTAATAAAAAAATCGTTGTTCAAACACAATTGGCTTATTTAACTTTAAATTTTCAGTCAACTTATCTACATTTGGAATTTCATCAACATCAGAAATTATAATAATATCATCAGGCATTGCATTCACTAAGCCTCTACTGATAGCATTTCGCTGGTGATTTTCATAGTCCCATGTTTTTGGAATTCGCCAGTGTGTAAAAAAGTTTGGAAAATCATCTACAACCACATGAATAATTTTATCTTTAAATTTGATGATACGTTCATCATCTAAATTTAAGTATAAAGGTTTGTCTTTTTTTTGAAAAGTGCGTGTAGATTCGACGATTACAAAGTAATCTACAACGTTATCTAACTCATTGAGACGAATCTCTAATAGTTCAATCTCATTAAAAAATGTAAAACAATCATAAACTTTTGACAAGGCTAACTCCTTTTAGATAATAAATTATAAGATTTTTTCTTTTAGATTTCTGTACAACAACATCTTTAGTTGCTGAAATTATAATACTTGTTGTCATGTTGAATCTCTTATTGTCGAATATTATTGTGTTCTAATTGTTCATTTTTCTGAGAAATAAACATACCTAGATAAAGTACAAACAATGCCATTGTAAATTGCTTCATCCATAGAGGTTCTGCTATAAATGAGACTAGAAAGATAGTCAAAAAGACTATTTTGAGATCATTCATCTCTTTATCTTCAATTTTCATTTGAAATAAAGTGTAAAACATAAAAAACATAAGAAAAAAGCCAACAATTCCAGATTGGACTAAAATCATAAGGTATTGGTTATGGTAGTGGTTATCCGTAATCCATTCTTTCGTGGCTTGGCTAAAGTTTATAGTATTTGGTACTCGCTCTTTTACTATACGAGCAGCTTCTAGTTTGTAGTCGCCTATGCCAACACCAAAAAGTGGGTTTTCTTTCAGGGCATCATACGTTATGATCCAAAACGCAGCGCGTAGTCCCCAAGATGTGTTAAAGTTACTGTGCGAGAGTTGTACGAGGTCGGATTTTGCCATATTTACACGGTTTTCAAATATAGGTAATATTTTGTAAGCACTAAAAAATAGTAAAAATGAGATCGACATAAAAACAAATAACGATTTGAATGAAATCCTATAATGTAAGATGCTTAAGACAAATAATGCAATCAAATATGCAAGTTGTCCAGTCCTTCCGACGGATATCATAAGATTGAGCGTAACTGTTGAAAAGAAGATCAAAATAAAAAACTTTTCTTTGTTTGTGTAGGCTTTAGAGAAAAGTCTATTGAGAAGTAAGATAGATGTGAAAGCCAAAAATACACTGTAGTCGATGTGGAACATAAAAGGACTTGGATAATCAGGAGTCCTTCCATTGAAAGGGTAGATGTCAAAAAAGATAATATATGCGAGTATTTCACTCACAAACATACCAAATAAAAATGAGGTAATAATAGGCTGTATATGCTCTTTCTTAATCTTGTAGCTCAACGCTAAAACAGGAAGCCAAAAAAAATAATCTTGCAATACTTTCACTGCTTGCGCTTGATCTTGCGAATAAAAAAATGTAAGCGATTCAAAAAGTATAAAGAATAAAATGCCTTTTAAAGCCGACGAATTTTTAATAAAAAGAAATTTTTCTCTGAAGTTGCCTTCAATTATATATAAAACGATAAAGAGAATCCCAAAAAAGCTAATAGCTGCCCGAGATAATGGCATAGTAAATGCAAAAAGGATGAGACTATAAAAGAAAATTTTGTCTAAATTGATAGTTTTAAACTGATTGATTATGTTTTTCATTTTCTCTCTTGTGAATTATTTTATACCAGTCAAAAACTTGTACGATGATTAAAATATTTGAGTTTTGCAAGCTTTCCTTAAAATCCAAAAGATCATCCTAGGCTATCTTCTTTTTATCATTTGCAACTACGACAAGGTCAAGATCACTCGTTTCGTGCGCTTGACCGTTGACTCTGCTTCCAAAAGCTAAAATTTTATTATTCGTTTTGATGCTTTTTTTGCAAGCTGGATTATTGCCTCTTTATCTTTTCACTCTCAACCACCTTCGTAAAACCTCTCACATCTATACTCGCTATCTCCACTCTTTCATTCTTAACTCTTCTATATACTTTCCAATAGTACGTGTCGGCTTCCATCCAAGTGCTTCTGTTTTAGCAGTCATGACATCAGCTGTCATGCGGTTTCCAGCACGTTCTGGAAGCATCTCAATATTGGCGCCAAACATCTCAGCGATCTCTTTGATGCTGTACGCTTCAGGACTTCCTATACCAAACTCATCGCCATAACCATTTTCTCCCACAAGAATCAAACCGTTGATGATATCATCTATATGCGTGAAGTTTCTTTTTTGATTTCCTGGGCTTACAATTGTAAGTGGTTCGCCATTTTTCATCTTCTCTTTAAAAAGAGCGATGAGGGTTGCATACTTGCCAGTTTGGATCTCGCGAGGTCCATAGACATTATAGAAATAGGTGATTGCATAAGGGACATTGAACCAGTTTCCGTAGTTCATGACAAGTTCTGTGTTTGTCGCTTTTGTCCAAGCGTATGGAGAAGCACTACGTCCTAGTCCGCCATCACCAAACTTTGTAGAGCTTCCTGCGTAGAGGATCTTACAGCCAGCACGGCGCACAAACTCTAAAACAGCGAAAATACCATCTTTGTTAAATTTCCAAACTTTTTCGATGTCATCAAAACTCTGCTCAACTCTTGAGTATTCTCCCAAATGATAGACCATATCTGGAGTAAAAGTGATAAGTTCTGCAATGTCTGCTGTTAGCCCCTCGATATAGGTGACATTTGGGACATGATTCGCTTTACTACCAGTAAAGTAATTGTCAAGAGAGTAAACCTCATTGTTTTCATCCTGAGCCAATCTTTCACAAAGATGGCTTCCAACAAATCCAGCTCCACCGGTGACTAATATCTTTTTCTTCATTTTCTCTCTTTTTTTGAAATAAATTTATTTGTCGATCCATTTATAAATATCAAGAATTACAATTCTATCTTTTTGATGTTCGACCAGATATGTAATGGTGTAGCCTTTAAAAGTCATATCTCTTACATCTGCATCATTATGATTTTTTGATTGCTGAAATTTATAAGGAAAATGGATCAATTCCCCTATTTTATTGTCTAATTGATTTTTAAAATTGAGAGCTTTATTTTTACTATCTTTTGAAATAAAGAAAATTATAGCTTTTAATGCACTTAAATACTCTTGTCTTCTTTGTATCGTCACCTAAAGACTCTTCATAAACTTATTCATATCATTGTCATACTCTTCTTGATTGAAAAGAGTGGCTTTGTTACTTTTTACTTCTTCGACTGCCTGAGTGACTCGAGCAGCAGCTTCATTTTTACTGATTTGTAAAAATTTGTCATAGATACTATCTTCTGAATTGTTTACTATATCCTCGCTAAACTCTTGTCCATCATTTGAAATTTCATACTTTGTAATGAGACTCTCTTTGAGATTTTGAATTATATTTAAAACTGTTTCAAGTTTTGAATCTTCAACTTCCAATCTAATCGTTTGCATCGTAATCCTTTGCACTATATTCGTAAAATTGTATCTAAATTCAGATAAAATTTTTAAATCGCTTACATGTAAGCAAATCATCTTTAGGATAGAATTGCGTATGAATAAAACTCAACATTTCTCATTTTTGCTTCATCAGTTGAAGCTGTTTTTGAAGGTCGAACTTCTTTTTTTATTGATGTTAACCTTGGTTCGCGTTTACTTTTTTGTACGTTATGGCATGGATGCAAAATACAGTGCAACAGAGCTTTTTGATGCATTTTTTTTAGGTTTTCGTCTTGATGTAAGTGCTTTGGGCTACACCTTTGCTATGCCCGTACTTGTACTTTTTCTTTTGTGGATTTTTCGGCTTCGGTTTTTAAACACCCTTGTAAATAGCTTTTTTAAGTTTTACTTTTTTCTGATCTTTGTAATTCTTTCTGCACTTATTATGACAGATGTTAGCTACTTTTCATTTTTTGGCGATCACCTTACTTTGATGGTATTTGGTGTTTTTGATGATGATACAAAAGCACTTTTTGAGATAGCACAAAAAAATTACAACCTTTGGTTATATGGAATTTTTACAACCTTATATATTGGAGTTGGATACTACGCAATTCATAAATTTATAAAAGATACAAAAGATGTAAAACAAAAAGATTGGCATTTTTTTAAACAAAGTGGTTTCTTTGTAGCGCTTTTCTTGGTCGTGTTTTTAGCGGTGCGAGGTTCTATCGGGCTTTTTCCTTTGGCTGTGTATATTCCAGAAGTTTCAACCGATCCTGTGATAAATAAACTCCCGCAAAACGCTGTGCATGCAATGATAAAAGCTGAGGATCAGTACGAAAAAAGTAAAAGCGGTAATTATGACCTTATAAAGATGAGCGGTTACAGCGGCAAAATGCCAGAAGCTTTTAGAGTGCAAACGGGTAAAAAAGTGATCAATGAAAAAGATCTTTTATCAAATATCGTCTATGAAACACCTCATGATGCATACCTAGAAAAAAATCATCCAAATGTGGTGCTTCAAGTTGTGGAGAGTTTTGGGATGCCGATTTTGGCGTATCAAAGTGAGAGTTTTGACATTATGCGTGCTTTAAAAAAACATTTTGATGCAGATTATCTTTTCTCAAATTTTATCTCCACTTCAAATGGAACTATTGTCGATTTAGAACCTTTGATGCTTAACATCACAGCACGTCCAAACTCTACTCCTTTTGGACAAAGTAGCTATCTTAACACCTCTTTTTCTCAGGCAAGTGCAAAGGTATACCAAAAAGCCGGATATGAAACGATGTTTATCTATGGCGGAGATCTTTCTTGGAGAAATGTGGGAGCATTTTTCGCTCGCCAAGGGTTTGACCATGTGTATGGTAAAGCTAATATCATAGCAACACTGCATCTAGATGAGACAAAGGTCTCACACGATTGGGGTGTATATGATAAATATCTGCACCAGTTTGTGTTAGCAAAACTCAAAGAAGCAAAAAAACCGCTCTTGATCGTAGTAATGACTACAAATAATCATCCTCCATATAAGTTGGATGTGAATTATCCGAGTAAGAATTTGACATTTTCAGATGATCTGAAAAAACATCTTGTCGGCGATCTTGCTTTGAATCATCAAAGATTTCAGGATTATCAGTATGCGCTAGATATGGTTGGACAGTTTATGGATGCTATCAAATCTTCACCGCTTAAAGATAACACCGTTGTAGCCATTACGGGCGATAACAACACTGTTGAAGGCGCTATGCATTATGATGATTATTATACGCAAACGAAACGAATTCCTTTTTATCTCTATTTGCCACCTACTTTGAAGCATAAAATGGATGGAGCAGATATGAAAGTGGCAGGTTCAGATAAGGACATCTTCCCAACTCTGTATAATCTTACACTTTCAAATGCAAAATATACAGCCATAGGAACAAATCTTTTAGATAAGAGCAGACTTCACTGCGGATTTAATGATGAAGGAGTGCTTATTGCAAATGATGGTGGATTTAAAGCGACTCAGCCAAAAACTGCCTTGCAAAAAGAGTGTGACACGCAGTATAAAGCTGCTTTGGCAGTGACGGAATACTTAATAAAATCGCAAAAATAAAGGCAAAGTTTGAAAAAAATCTATAAGCGTTATTTACCCTATATCAAAGAGTACAAACTCCAATATATTTATGTACTCATAGGCATCATTTTGACAGTTGTCGCAACAACGGCAACAGCACAGATTATGAAGCCTTTGATGGATGATATGTTTATTAAACGCGATGAGAGTATGCTCTATTTTATTCCACTTGGAATGCTTAGTATATATGTCATAAAAGCTTTAGGACGGTATGTACAATCAGTGTATATGGACTATATTGGGATGCATATTGTGAGCCGTTTTAGAGAGATTCTTTTAGAAAAGATCATCTCAATGGATATGAGTTTTTTATATCTCAATCGCAGTGGAGAGCTTATCTCTCGCGTGACAAATGATATTGGTCGTATTCAGTATTTTGTCTCAAATATGCTTCCTGAACTCTTTCGTGAGGGTATTACCGTTATTGCTCTCATCGGATATGTGATCTATTTGAATCCAAAACTTGCCTTTTACTCGCTTATATTGGTTCCTCTGATTATCTATCCTTTAATGGCAGTTACTAGAAAGCTGAAAAAGTATTCCCACCGTTCACAAGCGAAAAATGCCGATGTTATGACAAGACTGACAGAGGTTTTTAATAACAGCGAGATCATAAAAGCAAACGCAACAGAAGCGTATGAGATGAAGCGCTTTTCTTTGGAAAATTGGAACTTTTTTAAGATAAATATGAAGTCAGTGTATGTGGGTGAACTTGTCTCTCCTATCATGGAAGTCATAGGTGCCGGAGGACTTGCGGCGGTCATCTTCGTAGGTGGACATGAAGTGTATAACAACCATATGACAGTAGGAGAGTTTACGGCATTTTTAACGGCTGTGGGGCTTGTATTTCAGCCGATTCGCCGTATTGGTTCTATTTACTCAAAGATCCAAGATGCAGTGGCTGCGAGTGAGCGCGTGTTTGAAGTGCTCGATATTGATAATGCGATCAAAGATGGCGAATTAGTTTTAGAGGAAGATATCACTTCCATAGAGGGCTTACATGTAAGCCTTTCTTATGGAAATAAAGAGGCGCTTAAAGATATAAACTTTAGTGCAAAAGATGGGCAAAACATCGCACTTGTCGGCGATAGTGGAGGCGGGAAAAGTACACTTATAAATCTTATACTTCGTTTTTATGAGACATCAAGTGGAGAGATTCGCATCAATGGCAGAGATATCAAAGAGTATACGCAGAAGTCGCTTCGCCATCACATCTCACTAGTCTCTCAACGTGTGTATATCTTTCAAGATTCACTCGCAGCAAATGTTGCGTATGGGCAAGAGATAGAGCGAGAAAGAGTAGAAGAAGCGCTTCGCCTTGCTGATGCATGGGAGTTCACTTCAAAGCTTGAAAACGGTATAGACACGATGATGGAAGAGTTTGGTGCAAACCTCTCAGGCGGTCAGCGTCAGAGAATCGCCATCGCTCGTGCCATCTACAAACATGCTTCACTTTTACTGTTTGATGAAGCAACTTCCGCACTTGATAATGAGAGTGAAAAACGGATACAAAACGCGCTTAAAAACTATGCAAAAGATAAGATCACCATTACCATCGCACATAGACTCAGCACTATAATAGATGCAGACAAGATACTTGTATTTCAAGCTGGTCAGATAGTTGCAAGTGGAACACATCAAGAATTATTGGAAAATTCGCAGAGCTATAAAAAGTTGGCGGGAAAGTTAGAAGCGTAAGTATTTTTAGTATGCACCTTTCCTAAAAAGCACTACAAAGAAGAGAAGGGTTACTTCCCTTCTGTTTCTTTTACGAGCATATCTTCACGAGGGTAAGTAAATGTTGCTTGTCTGAAAACAACTATTTTATCTATGATCTTGCCATCTTTATCTAAAGCGTATGCTTTGATAGTGATAGGGATAACAGTATCTTTTGTTTTATCATCTACGAGTTCGTCAGTTGTATGCAGTGTGACGATCTTTTTCTTTTTCACGTCAGGTGAAACTTCAAACGGACCTGTAGGTTGTTCAAGTTTGATTTTGCCTTCCATACCTTTTGGCGGGATGATATCAAAGAAAAATTTGTACTTTTGATCTTGAGTATTTTGCAACAGGAATATATATGAGTTTTTAACATCATATTTTCCATCAACAGTTTTTTCTACAGAGTAAAGACGAGTTTCTTTATTGATATTTAAAAGCATATGCTCTTTTTTACTTCCCATAACTCCGACGATGACCGCAAGCAATACCAAAATAACAGCATAACCAATGATCTTTGGTCTGAAGTATCTTGTTTTACCTTGATCATAGATCTCATGCTCACTTGACCAAACAACTAGACTCTCTTTTCCAAGATTTCCCATTACCGTTGTACATGCATCAACACACTCAAGACAGTTGATACATTCAAGTTGTAGACCTTTACGGATATCGATATGTGTAGGACAAACAGTTACACAACTTTCACACGCAGTACACTCAGCCGTTGGGTTTACTGCTAAAAGGTCTTTTTGTTTTGTAAACTGTTTTTCTTTGTCGTCATTATAGATGTCGCCTCCACGGTGAGGATTGTAGATGGCCATAACTGTATCGTCATCGTAAAGAACCGACTGGATTCTTGAGTATGGACAAACATAAACACAAAAGTTTTCTTTTAAGAAGATGATGTCATAGACTAAAAATGCGACGACACCAGCCAAAAAGCCAACAACGACCATGTGATCACTCGGATGTTGCATATAAACAAAAAAGTCTTCAGGCGGTACGAAAAACCACATAAAGTCAGCTGCTGCAAGAGTTGCAAGAACTATCCAGATGAGAACAGCGATCAACTTTTTGACTTTGTTTTCTGGTTTACTCATGTCAGGTTCTTGCTGTTTATTTTTGATGCGTTTGCGAAGACCTAAGATTTTTGTTTCGATTAAGTCACGGTAGATAACGCGAAATACGGTTTGAGGACAGATCCATCCACAAAAAACACGTCCGCCAAGAACTGTAAGACCAAAGACGCCAAGGAACATAATCATCAGCAGAAATGGCATAAGATACATCTCTTGCATATCAAACTGTACAAATCCAAGGTGAAGCTTGAGTTTGTCAAAACTTAGTAAAAATAGATGATTTCCATCCATCGTGATCCATGGAATCGAAAGAGAGATGATCGTTGCGATACCAAATCCAACGTATCTCATCATTCTCCAAGGGGTAGCTTTTTCTTTTTTTAAGGGCTTTTCAATAGTAGCCATTGTTTCTCCTTATTTGGTTGTTTGAGGGCAAGTGATTTTGTTTATCACCATTTCCTCGGCATTTACTGGTGTTTCGTGAACTGTGTAACCTGAAGCGAAATTTTTTAGCTCACGTGATTCTATGTAATCCTTCAAAGAACTGCGGCTTACATGTAAGACCCGAGCGATTTCGCTTACGGTTTTATTTGACTTTATAAGAGATAAAATCTCATTATGATATTGATCGAATTTTGATGATGATCGGCTCCCTTTAGGTCTACCTATAGACTTCTTTGAGTTATCCTGAAGAGTTTGTCGTAGCTCGTCGATAAGGCCTAAAACAAGCATTACATCACTCTCGCGGGTAATTATAACAGATTGTTTTACAAAGTGGACTTCATAAGAGTTCTTAAGAAGACAGCTAAACATCTGAACAGCATCTTCCATATTTGTACTCAAAACCCAAGTATCATAAACTAAAAGAGTCCCGCCTGCTCCATGTTTAAAGTATGAAGCAACTTCATCTCTTTCATCTAAGCGTTTGTTCTGAGATTTTTGGTCTATGAATTCTTCGTCTACAACTATCCCTTTTTTATTAGCATATAAACTTATGAACTTTAGTTGTTCATATGCAGTTTCAAAATTTTTGTCTGAACGAATATAAGTGTGAATCATAATAGCGTTAAAACTCCTCTTGACTTTTAGTTTCATCGTCATTATAGTGTTTTTTGACGTATAAAGTCAATAAAAAAAATGTTTTTTTCGTCAAGATGAGTTCTTTATATTTTTGTTTGATATAATCGCATTTATGAATAGTCTGTTTATAGAATATAGAGACCCTTTGTTTGGGATCATCGTTTTTTTTGTTTTGGTCTTTGTGATCGCCTTGTTTAGCTACTGGTGGGGACGTTTTAAAACAAAAGATGATCACCAACATTTGGACAGATTTTTACGTCAGTTTAAAACAGCACCCTCCGAAACAGAGCTAAAAGAGCTACTGTCTTCTTCTAAAATATCATCCAAGTCTTGGCTTTTACTTGCGGATTCGTATTCTAAAAATGGTCAATATGAAAAAAGTATAGAGATCTATTATGGACTTTTGGCAAATAAGCAAGAAGATATCAATAAAAAAGAGATTATGTTTTTACTTGGAAGAACCTACTTTAAAGCTGGTTTTTTAGAACGCAGCAAAAACGTTTTTTTGGAGATACTCAAAGCAAATCCAAGAACCCCGCAAGCTTTGCGCTACCTTCTTCTTATCTATGAGCATCTTCGAGATTATAAATCGGCGCTTAGTGTTTTAGAGCCTTTAGATGAACTTGGCGAAGATGTGAAAAGTGATAAGATCTATCTTGAAGCGATTTTACTCTTAAATGATTATACGATAGATGAAAATGAAAAAACGCAGAAACTTTTAGCTTTATATAAAGAGCATAGAAGATTAACTTACCTTATTTTTGAATATTTATTTAGAAAGCATCCAAAATTAGCATGGCAAAATCTCGACCAGTCTCAATGTGAAAGAGTGAGTGATCTCTTATGGAATCTTTCTCCTGATGCTATCGATTTTGATATAATTTCACAAAATGTCTATTTGCGTGAACTTTTCAGTGCAAAAGGTTTTGTCGCCTTAGAAAAAAGCAGTTCAGTCTTTGAGTTTGATCTTCTTATCAATCTTCGAAAAACTGATTATAAAGGTGCGACACTGAATTTTGAGTATATCTGCAAAGAGTGTAAGCAGATTTACCCTTTTGCGTTTCAGCGATGTCCCTCATGTCATGCGATAGATTCAGTGATGAGCGAACCGATTATCTCGAAGGAATACAGTGAAAACAATAACTCTTTTCAGTGATGGAAGTGCGCTTGGCAACCCTGGACCAGGCGGATATGGAGCTATCCTCCGTTATAACGACAAAGAACGGATCATAAGCGGCGGAGAAGCTCATACGACAAATAACCGTATGGAGCTTCTTGGCGTTATTGAAGGGCTTCGTGCACTGAAAGAGCCTTGTCAAGTCGAGGTAATCTCTGACTCTTCTTATGTAGTCAAAGGGATCAATGAATGGCTCGGCGGATGGATTGCAAGAGATTTTAAAAAGGTAAAAAATCCAGATTTGTGGACTGATTATCTTGAAGTCTCAAAACCGCATAAGATAAAAGCAACTTGGGTTCGTGGGCATAATGGACATGATGAAAATGAAAAATGTGATCTACTTGCAAAAGAGCAAGCGCAAAAGCAAAAAGATCAATTAAAATAAAGGAAGAGGGCACTATGGATTCTTTAGAGAAACAACTTGGGTATACATTTAAAAACAAACAGCTCCTTATCGAAGCGCTGACACATAAAAGCTATAAACAGCCCTACGATAATGAGCGTCTTGAATTTTTGGGAGATGCAGTTTTAGATCTCATCGTCGGTGAGTATCTGTACAAAAACTTTCCAACTTCAGATGAGGGAAAACTCTCTAAGATCCGCGCGTCACTTGTCAATGAAAACGGCTTCAATAAGCTTGCAAATGTACTTGGACTAGGAGAACATATCTTTTTGTCCAATGCTGAGGAAAACAATGAAGGGCGAACAAAACCTTCACTTTTATCCAATGCCTTTGAAGCGTTGATGGGCGCAATCTATCTTGAAGCAGGATTGCATAAAGTTCAAGAGATTATGATCTCTTTGCTTGAAGAAAATTATGAAGAGATCTCTCTTGATTCACTTTTTCGTGATTATAAAACAACACTTCAGGAACTCACACAAGCAAGATTTAGTGAAACTCCAGAGTATCGCCTTGTAGGCAGCAGCGGCCCTGATCATAAAAAAGAGTTTGAAGTCGCTGTTATCATCGAGGGTAAAGAGTATGCAAGAGCGCTGGGCAAAAGTAAAAAAGCCGCACAACAAGAAGCAGCATTTACTGCGATAGAGATTTTACAAAAGGAACATGTATGAACCGCTTTGGACAAAGATTTAGTTTCACAACTTTTGGAGAATCTCACGGAAAAGCGCTTGGTTGTGTCGTAGATGGTGTTCCTGCTGGACTTCTTATAGATGAAGCATTTATCCAAAGTGAACTCGATCGCCGGAAGCCGGGAAAAAGCAAGTTTGAAACAGCACGTAAAGAAGATGATAAAGTTGAAATCCTCAGCGGTATTTTTGAAGGTCTTTCAACTGGAACACCCATCGCGATGGTGATCTACAATACAGATCAAAAATCAAAAGACTACTCAAACATCAAAGATGTGTTTCGTCCTGGACATGCGGATTTTACTTACTTTCATAAATACGGTATTCGTGATTATCGAGGCGGCGGGCGTTCATCGGCAAGAGAAACAGCCGCTCGCGTTGCCGCTGGAGCTGTTGCAAAACTGATGTTACAAGAGTTGGGTGTTGAAATAGTAAGCGGAATCTGTGCGATTGATGGCATACAAGCGACTAATTTTGATTATGAATATGCAAAAGAAAGTATCATTTATGCTCTTGATGCTTCTGTTGAAGAGGCTCAAAAAGAAGCTGTACTCAAGGCAAAAGATGCTCATGATTCCGTCGGTGGTGTATCTCGTGTTGTAATCAAAAATGCGCCGTTAGGCCTTGGCGAACCGATGTACTACAAAATGGATGCTCTCTTAGCAGACGCGATGATGGGCATCAATGCCGTCAAAGCCGTAGAGATCGGCGATGGCATTGTGAGCGCAACAAAAAAAGGTTCAGAGAATAATGACCAGATTCGTGCAAATGGATTTCTTAGCAATCATGCAGGCGGAATTTTAGGCGGTATCACAAATGGCGAAGATATTATTTTAAACGTCTATTTCAAACCGACACCATCAATCTTTCAAGAGCAACATACGCTTACATGTAACAATGAAGAGGTTGATTTTTCACTTAAAGGACGTCATGATCCATGTGTCGCAATCCGCGGAACTATCGTGTGTGAAGCGATGGCCGCAATCGTGGTCGCTGATATGGTTTTGCTTAATATGGGTAGAACGATGAGTGGCGTTAAAAATTACTATAAATAAGCTACTGCACAACCCTTGCATATAAGGGTTTCTTTCTAAAATTCATCCGATATAAAGCAATATTTAGGCATAATGCAAAAATTTTAAAAATCGGCATACCCACTTTTGGTATGCTTTAATAGGATAATATTCGTGAATAGAATCGCATTGAAATACAATGATGAAATTGTTGACCTGCAGACTGCAAAAGTGCTTGGTATAGAGGGTGAGGCGATAGAACTAGATAACTCAAAAGAGTCATTAGAAGTTTTACGTCACTCGACGGCGCACTTAATGGCACAAGCTATCAAATCACTCTATCCTGACGCTGAGTTTTATGTCGGGCCGGTTGTAAAAGAGGGATTTTATTATGATTTTAAAACCTCTGCGACTATCGGAGAATCTGATCTTAAAACGATAGAAAAAGAGATGCTTAATCTTGCAAAGAAAAAAACAGAGATAGAAAAATATGATATCTCTATGGATGAAGCAAAAGTTAAATTTGCAAACGACCATTTGAAGCTTGAAGTTATGAAACGCATTCCAAGTGAGACGGTTTCTATCTATAAACAAGGTGATTTTGAAGATCTTTGCCGTGGACCTCACTTGCCAAATGTTGGATTTATCAGATACTTTAAACTGATGAAAATCGCTGGCGCATATCTTGGTGGAGACTCTAAAAATGAGGTGCTTACTCGTATTTACGGAATTGCATTTGCAGATAAAGAAGCACTCAAAAACTATCTTGATATGATGGCAGAAGCTGAAAAACGTGACCATAGAAAGATCGGTGCGGAGATGAAACTTTTCTCTTTTCGTGAAGAGGTAGGTTCTGGTTTTGCACTCTGGCTTCCTGCTGGCGCGCGTCTTAGAAGCCGTTTGGAGCAACTGCTCTTTAAGGCACACAGAAAACGTGGTTATGAGCCGGTTCGCGGACCTGAGATGCTTAAAAGTGATCTTTGGAAAGTTTCAGGACATTACCAAAACTACGGCGAAAATATGTACTTCACTCAGATAGAAGAGTCAGAAGACAAAAAAATCGAGTTTGGTATCAAACCGATGAACTGTGTCGGACATATTAAAGTATATGAAGAGGATCTTCGTTCATACCGCGATCTTCCTCTAAAATATTTTGAATATGGTGTTGTTCACCGTCATGAGATGACAGGTGCACTTCACGGGCTTTTTCGTGTTCGTGAATTTACTCAAGATGATGCGCATATTTTCTGTACAGCGGCACAAGTTGAAGAGCAAATTATAGAAGTTGTGGATTTTGTCGATAAAATTATGACAACTTTTAATTTTGATTATAAAATGATGATCTCTACAAAACCCGAAAAAGCCGTGGGCGATGATGCTGTGTGGGAAATATCTACACAGGCGCTAAAAAATGCGATGGACAAACACAGTCTTGCTTATGAGATAGATGAGGGCGGCGGAGCATTTTACGGACCAAAAATTGATATCAAGATAACCGATGCTATCGGGCGTGAGTGGCAGTGTGGAACTATCCAGTTAGACTTTAACTTGCCACAGAGATTTGAGCTTGAATATACAGGAGATGATAACGATAAAATTCAACCTGTTATGATTCATAGAGCAATTTTAGGTTCTTTTGAGCGTTTTGTTGGTATATTGACGGAACACTATGCTGGGGAGTTTCCAATGTTCGTCGCACCTACGCAGGTTGCGATCGTTCCAATTGCAGAAACTCATAACGCATATGCTAAAGAGTTGGCAGATAAACTGCTTGATATCGGTGCGGACAGTGAGATCTACAGTAAAAATGATAGTTTGAACAAACGTATCCGTACAGCTGAGAAGGCGCGTGTTCCTATGATAATCGTGTTAGGTGACGAAGAGGTCGCAAACAAAACGATTGCCATAAGAGACAGAAGAACGCGTGAACAATACAATCTAAGCGAAGCAGAATTTGTTGCGCTTATACAAACTAAAATAAACGAGGTAAATTTTTGATCAAAAAACAAGACCGTGTCATAATGAATGACGATATCAGAGTCCCTGAAGTACGTTGTAACGTAGATGGTGGTGAGTCTTTAGGTATTATATCTACTGATGAAGCTATGGAAAAAGCGAATCAAATGGGACTTGATTTAGTTCTTATCGCTCCGACTGCTAAACCACCGGTCGCGAAAATTATGGACTACGGTAAGTTCAAATACCAAGAAGAGAAAAAACTCAAAGAACAGCGCAAGAACCAGACGAAGATCGATGTTAAAGAGATCAAACTTTCTGTAAAAATCGCTGAAAATGATATCTCTTACAAAGTAAAACATGCAAGAGAATTTTTAGCAGAGGGCAAACATGTGAAATTTCGCGTTTTCCTTCGCGGTCGTGAAATGGCGCATCCAGAAGCTGGTAAAGAAGTTTTACTTCGTGTATGGCCAATGCTTGAAGATGTAGCAACAATGGAAAAACCGCCTATTTTCGAAGGTCGTTATTATAATATGTACCTTCTCCCGATCAAATAGAAGGTAAAACTCTTTAAATAAAGCATAGGTTTTCCTATGCTGAACACTTCATTTTGTCAGAAATGGCGAAAAATCCCCTTTTACATGTATACTTCACTCTTTATTGGATAAAATGTTATAAAAACTGAGGTGAGTTATGATGAAATTTTTTAGAAGATCAGTTTATATTTTAGTGGCACTTTATACTTTAGCTGGCTTTTTTTTAGTCCCCTATCTTATCAAAACGAAAGTTATTGAAATCGCCAATGAAAAGATCAACGGGAAGCTTTCTATCGCAACAGCTAGCTTTAATCCATATACTTTTCGAGTGAAATTGGGCTCAGTAGAGCTTGATTCGACTGAGAAAAAGAAGATATTTTCATTTCGTGAGCTTAATGTCAATCTGCAAGTATTGGCTCTTTTAGATAAAACGATACATGTAAAAAGTGTAGAACTTCAAGAGCCTTTTTTGGATGTTGTATATGCAAAAGATAAAAAGCTTAATCTTCTCAACATTGCAAAACCTTCAAAAGATCAAAACAAAACTGCTTCAAAAAAAGATTTTCGTTTCATTCTTGATGATTTGGCAGTGACAGATGGAACAATCGCTTATGAAGATTATACAAAAACCTCTCCATATAAAATGGCTCTCAATGATCTAGAATTTAAGATCAAAAATATTGATACTGGAAAGAAGAGTACAAAAGTAGGCTCTTCTGTGTTGCAATTTGATTTTAATAATGGAGGTAGCTTTGAGCTTGTAAACAGTATAAAATCTATCTCTCCCTTTGTTGTTGATGGAACTCTAGATTTAAAATCAGTTACGCTCTACTCTGGATGGAAATATATAAAAGATATGCTCAATATCGAAATCGCAGATGGCAAACTTAGCACTTACGTCCAATATCATGTCGATCTCGATGAGCTCAAAAATCTAAAAATCGATAATAGTTCAGTGAGTCTTTCAGGGTTGAGAATAAAAGCTAAAAATAAACCATCAGATATTTTAAGTATCGCAACATTACAAGTGAATAAAATTAGCGCTTTACCCTTACAACAAGAGGTGCATGTAGAAGCTGTTACGATTAACGGAGTGGATCTTAAAGCGCAAAGACTCGCAGGCAATAAAATCGATTGGCAAGAGTATATAAAAGTCAATAAAACTTCAGATAAGCCTGAAGCAGAAGATAAAAATGAAACAAAACCGTGGAAGGTCACTCTCGATAAACTCGCTTTAGAGAGTTCGAAAATAATTCTTAACGACACGATGCTTACGCCATCACAGCTTATCGCTCTTGAAAATGTATCTTTACATGTAAGCGATCTCGTCCTTGGAAAAGATGGTTGGTTAAGTTACGATTTTCACACTGATCTTAACCATGAGACAGCTCTTGGAGCAAGTGGTAAAGTACAGTTAAAGCCGCTCAAACAAGAGGGTGAATTTTCCATCACAAACCTTACATCCAAATTTTTAAACCCATATATTGCAAAATATACTGCTCCCATCAAAGCTGATGGAGCTTTAAGTTTGAGTGGCTCGGAGAGTTTTAGCGCAGCTGAGGCAACATCCAAAACAAGTAAGCCAAAATTTCTACTCAAAAACTTTGATGTAAACAGCTCGGCTCTTGCTTTGACAGATACAAACATCAAGCCAAATCAAACGATAAAGCTTAACAATTTCCTCTTACATGTAAGCGATTTTGACTTGGATGCAAAAAGCTGGTTTAAGTATGATATCCGTACACATATCAATCAAACAGGCTCGATTAGCTTGGCTGGAAAACTTCAGCGTGAGCCACTCAGACAAGAAGGAGAGTTTGCTATAAACACGTTTGGATTAAAGTTTTTAAATCCATATATCAACCCTTACACCTATCTAAGCATAGAAGATGGTGCTTTAAGTGTCAATGGTAAAGAGAGTTTTAACAGCGTTTCAAAATCGCCGAAAATGAACGCGAAGGGGAACTTTGGACTTGAAAAAATAATATTGAAAGATAGCAGAGATCATACACTAATAACATCATTTAATAAACTTGATCTTGGATATACTTTTGATTATGCACCAAACAGGCTTTATATTGATAAAGTCCTTATAGATTCACTCTACGCAAACACAATGATTGATCAAAATAAAACGATCAACTTTGCGAAACTCATGAAACCCGCAAAAGTCGATCACAACACATCTATGGCCTCAAAACAAACAGCCAAAAAATCAGAACCGTTTCCGATAAAGATTATGGATATTACAGTGAAAAATGGGAGCGCAGATTTTATGGATCAATCTCTTTTTTATGTATTTAAAACACACATCCATGATCTTAATGGAAAAATTTATGGGGTTTCTTCTCAACCAAATGAGACAAGTAATATCGATCTTGACGGTGTTGTAGACCAATATGGTTCTGCAAAAATCCAAGGTTCCATCAATGCGGCAAATCCTAAAAAATATACAGATATGAATGTGAATTTTAGTAATTTAGCTCTTAATAACCTTACAGCCTACTCGGCAACATTTGCAGGGTATAAAATAGATGATGGCAAACTTTTTGTTAAGCTCGGATATAAAATAAATGATGGCAAACTTGATGCTGCAAATAGCGTTGTTATTAAGCATATTAAGCTTGGTGAAACCGTTAAAGATCCAAGTATTACTGTTTGGCCGCTTCGCCTCGCAGTTGCTCTTTTAGAAGATAGTGATGGCGTTATAGATATCGATCTGCCTATCAAAGGCGATCTTAATAATCCTGATTTTAGATATGGAGCGATGGTTTGGAAAGTTCTTGGTAATTTAGTCACAAAAGCCGTTACCGCCCCTTTTAGACTTTTAGGGTCAATGCTAGGATTTAACGGGGATAACTTACAATCGATAGATTTTGAGCCGGGTAAGACAGTTTTACTCCCTCCTGAGATTGAAAAACTGGATAACATTACAAAAGCTTTGCAAAAACGTCTCAGTATATCTCTGAGTGTTGGAGTTACTTATGATACAAATACAGATAAAAAAGCGATTCAAACACAAAAATTGATCGACTTGATCGTGAAAAAAAGTGGTGCGACAAATGAGGAAGAGCGAAGAAATGCTTTAAATGCAGAGATGCTTGAGGGGATCTTTCTTAAAAACTCAACACGTGATAATTTAAACAATATAAAAAATAAATTTAAAGAGCAGTATAAAGATATTAAAGAGTTCAATGAAGAGTATACGGCAAAACTCGCAGTTGAGGACAGTAGTTTTATGCCCGTGAGTGAAGATGAGTTAAAAACGCTTGCTGCTTCAAGAGCAAAAGTGATCTCTGAGTATCTAGTAGTCAAACAAAAAATAGATCCAACTCGAATCATATTTGCTCCAGTACAAGCAACGCAAGAGACGACAAAAGAGGTTAAGACAAAACTTGATATTAAT
>CAISHH010000129.1 GCA_903885085.1 uncultured Campylobacterales bacterium | reverse complement strand
TCAGACGTGTGCTCTTCCGATCTCCTCAAAACCAATTTTTATTGAGGCAAAAGATAGAAAGATATCTATTATAAGTAGTGGAGAGAAACTTGATAAGAGTTTTGATTATTATACTCAAGCATTTACGCAAAATAAGAGTGGTTCCAATGGGTTTGGAATTGGTCTTAATATCGTCAGTAAAATAGTTGCAAAGCATCATTTTAAACTCGAGTATGAGTATCGAGATGAAAAAAATATATTTACACTCATTTTTATCGCCTAAGGTTATGTAAATTTAAACCCTTTTTTACTATAATCACGCACTTAACTTTAGGATGTTTTATGACAAACACAAAACCGTACCGTCCAAATGTTTGCGCTATCATCGTCTCGAGTGCATATCCTGATAAAACTGAGATATTTATAGCTGAGCGTTCAGATATAGAGGGTGTTTGGCAATTTCCCCAAGGCGGAATCGACAGAGGAGAATCCCCAGAGGAAGCTCTTTATCGTGAACTCAAAGAGGAGATCGGCACAGATAAGATCAAGATAGTTGCCGAGTATCCAGACTGGATTGCATACGATTTTCCCTTACATGTAATGGAATCTATGAAACCTTTTTATGGTCAGACACAGAGATATTATCTCGTTAGGCTAAAGAAAAAAGCAGTTGTCAACCTCCAAACAAAACATCCTGAGTTTGTGAAATACAAATATGTTTCACTAGATGACGCAATGCAGATGATGGCGGAGTTGAAAAAGCCTGTTTATACAAAGGCCATTGAATATTTTAAATCAGAGGGTTATTTATAATGTTAATTGTACAAAAGTTTGGCGGAACAAGTGTTGGGGATTTAGAAAGAATTCAAAACGTTGCAAACCGCGTCAGTAAGACAGTAAAAGAGGGACATCAAGTAGTAGTTGTTGTTTCAGCAATGAGTGGAGAGACAAATAAACTTGTAGCGTATGCAGAGCATTTCAGCCAAAATCCTGCGCGTAATGAAGTAGATATGCTTCTTAGTTCAGGCGAAAGAGTTACAGCGGCACTTCTTTCTATCGCTTTAAATGAAATGGGAATGCCAGCTGTTTCTATGAGTGGTCGTCGTGCGGGAATCGTGACAGATGCTATCCATACAAAAGCGAGAATCGAGAGTATCGATCCAAGTAAGATGTTTGATGAACTAAGTGGCGGCAAAGTTGTAGTGATCGCAGGTTTTCAAGGCGTAGATGATAATGGCAATGTCACAACTTTAGGCCGCGGGGGAAGTGATCTCTCAGCCGTTGCTATTGCGGGCGCTCTTAAAGCTGATCTTTGTGAGATATATACCGATGTAAGCGGAATCTATACGACAGACCCACGTATCGAACCAAAAGCGAAAAAACTTGATATGATCTCTTATGATGAGATGCTTGAACTTGCTAGTCTTGGGGCAAAAGTACTGCAAAACCGTTCTGTCGAACTTGCAAAAAAACTCAATGTCAATCTTGTCACACGCACAAGTTTTACAGATGAAGAGGGAACATTAATTACTAAGGAAGAAAATATTATGGAAAAACCACTTGTAAGCGGAATCGCATTAGATAAAAATCAGTCTCGTATCTCTTTGATGGGTGTAAAAGATCGTCCAGGAATCGCCTCAGATATCTTCAATAAACTCGCAGACAGTAGCGTAAACATTGATATGATCATTCAAACTGTCGGACATGATGGGATGACAAATCTTGACTTTACTGTTCCTAAAAATGAAGTTTTAGATGCAAAAGCTGTTATGGATAAATTTTTAGAAGCAAATGAGATCCAAGATATTTCTTATGATGACAGTATCTGTAAAGTCTCAATCGTAGGTGTCGGGATGAAATCGCACACTGGCGTTGCTGCAAAAGCATTCTCAACAATGGCGGCAGAAAAT
>CAISHH010000128.1 GCA_903885085.1 uncultured Campylobacterales bacterium | reverse complement strand
CAAAAAATGGGAAAACAGACCTTTCCATCGAGGCTATTGGCTAAAATATTAAGATATATGCCTCAAATACAATCCTTAATTCATCTGCAAACATCTATGCTGATTTTAGAAGAATTTCGAGCTGAGATTTGCAAGTGGCTCGTACATTAAACTTCTATAACTTCTACATCTTTTAAAGAGGTTGCTTTATGAGAAATCATTTTATCATGAAGACGACGAAGTGCTTTGGTCGTTCTCTCAATCGCAACATCAATCGCTACGTCAAGGTCGCTATCGCTTTGAGATATAACAACTGGCTGTGCATGAGCGATATGGATATCAAACTCTACGCTCACACCTTGTTTTTCTTTTGTAATATTTACATTATAACTCGTTGTATCCAAGCCATATTTGCGAAAAGTCTCTATCGCCGCATTGATATGCGCTTTTGCAGCATCTGTTAATGTTATATCTTTTGCTCGAATCTGTACACTCATAATAAATCCTTTATTAGGCTGTAAATGCCTTTATTCGTCTAAAGAATAGCACAGCCAAACTGAATTGGATATAATTTCAAAAAAATAATTCAAAAATGGAAACTTTATGAGACTTTTAACCGGAATCCAGCCATCAGGCGATCTTCATATAGGGAATTACTTTGGCTCTATCAAGCCTATGATCGATGAACAAGATACAAATGAGGTTTTTGCTTTTATTGCAAATTATCATGCGATGACAAGTGTTAATGCCGGAGAAAAACTAAAACAACTCACAATGCAAGCAGCAACTGACTTCTTAGCACTTGGCATGAATCCAAATAAATCTACATTTTGGGTGCAATCTGATGTAAAAGAGGTACTTGAACTTTACTGGATACTCTCCTCTTTTACGCCGACGGGACTTTTGGAACGTGCTCACAGTTATAAAGATAAAACAGCTCGTGGCTTTGCAACAACACATTCACTTTTTTCTTATCCTGTTTTGATGGCTGCAGATATCTTGCTCTTTTCTCCAGAGATCGTTCCTGTAGGAAAAGATCAGATCCAACATGTGGAGATCGCGCGTGATATCGCTATCAAATTTAATAACACCTATGGTGACATCTTAAAACTCCCAACATATAGAGTGGATGAAAATGTTGCGACAGTTCCGGGAATAGATGGACAAAAAATGTCAAAAAGCTACGGTAATACTGTTAATATTTTCGGCGAAGAGAAACAACAGCAAAAAGTGATCAAAAAGATCGTGACTGAAAATATTGCCATCGAAGAAGCAAAAGAGTTCCAAGGGTGTAATGTTTATAACATCGCCAAACTTTTCTTAGAAGAAAAAGAGCGCCTTGCTCTTCAAGAGCGTTATACAAAAGGTGGCGAAGGTCACGGACACTTCAAGCTTTATCTCTCCGAAGTGATCTGGGAGTATTATGCGCCTTACAGACAAAAACGCGAATACTATGCAACGCACCAAGATGAAGTACGTGATATTCTTCAATCCGGCGCACAAAAAGCAAGAAATGCAGCAGCGGATGTCATAGAAAAAGTACGTTCAGCTGTGGGTATAGCTTACTAAAAAAATCTTTTTTCAATATCTATTTTTCAATAGAGTTCCTATTGGGAACCCTCAATAATGAGAGATAAACTCCATTTGTATTAGGTCTAAAATGCTACAGATACTTTAGAAATCGCCATTTTTTGTGACCAGATCGGTTCTTTTAGTTGAAGGAGATCTCTTACTTCATCATTTACTAGTCTATATGAAACAGATATAACTGCACCATTTGCATTTTTATCAAGTTTGACTCTCAAAGTTTTTTCACCCTTAGCCGGCACTGACTCATCAGATGAAGATGTTTCAGCCGTGTGTGCTATTGTAGCCCTTTTGTATTTGTTTTGATAGTGTCTTGTTAATGAGGTAGAGTCTTGTGAAACAACCTTATTGGCACTTGTGTAAGCTACATCTACCAAAATTTCACGTGAACCAAATCCACTTGGCAGATTATGCGGAAGATCATTTTTAAGGGTTATGAGCAAATCATTTCCATCTTTTTTTGCACTTACATGTAAGGCATTTTTCCACATCGAAGCTGTATGGGCACCACTAAATCCATGATCTCTAATAGCGCGTTTTTTCGGCTTTCCATGATCGATTCTAAGTGTTGCTGCATAGAGTTCTTTTTTCTCGCCCATATGACAAGTTACACATTTTTGGTCATCATTTTTGTACTCAGCCTGCATATTGGTAAAAGTATCACCTTTGACTGTGTGATCATTTGCATGGCATACAAAACAGAGCTGATTTGGATCTTTATCCATAAAATCTCTCTGCTGTGTTTTATGATATGGTGAAGTAGCATCACTAAATGGCCCACTCATCACTCCTGATTTAAGCCATGAGACTCTGTCCATTCCTCTTTTAGAAGCATCAAAATTATTATGGATTTGATCTATATTATGACATACGACACAATTGATTCCCTCGCTGATACTCACGTCATTAACAGCTTTATTCACTTTTGAGTTTTTATCAAGACCTAAAACAGCATCGATCTCATAAGCTTTGCTTGTACTTGTGACTGCAATGCGTGGATTATGGCAAGTGGCACACTCAACTTTTACAGCATTAAGACTTTTGTGAGATTTTTTACTAACATATTCTACCGATGCACGAAAATACTCATCATTTTTTTCATATGAACGTGCATGCCAAGAGTGTTGCCAATCTTCTACAAGGTGATTATGACAGGCTTGACACTTTGACGAGTCTTTAAACTTGTCTCCAACAGCGACCACCTCAGCCGAATAAACAGATGCTATCAACAATGCTATAAATATCAAAACCTTCACACAAACCCCTTTGTTTAATTAGATCTTATCTTTGACGATCAAGCCAAACCATCAGCCCTTTTTGCGCATGTAAACGGTTTTCAGCTTCATCAAAGACGATATTTGCATGCCCTTCTAAAACTGAGTCACTCACTTCTTGACCTCTATATGCAGGCAAACAGTGTAAAAATTGAGCATTTTTAGCAGCTAGACACATCATCAAATCATCTACCATATATCCTGCGAATGCTTTAATGCGCTCCTCTTTTTCATCTTCTTGGCCCATTGACGCCCAAGTGTCAGTTGTCACTACTGTCGCTCCACGGATTGCTTCTTGAGGATTATTGGAAACGAAGATTTTTCCTCCGCTGATTTTTGCAAGAGCGTACGTTTCTTCTAAGATTTTTGAATCTACTTCGTATCCTACAGGTGTTGCGATACGCAGTTCAAATCCAAGCTTTGCAGCAAGCATCATCCATGAGTGCGTCATGTTATTTCCATCACCTACATAAGCGACTTTTGCACCCTCAGCCACGCCATACTCTATCATTGTCATATAATCAGCCAAAAGCTGTACAGGATGATAAGAATCTGTCAGTCCATTAATGACAGGAACTTTTGAGTAAGACGCAAACTCTTCGAGTTTTGAGTGTTCAAAAGTGCGGATCATAACCATGTCACACATACTTGAAATAACGCGCGCCGTATCTTTTACAGGCTCGCCACGTCCAAGGTGGATATCACGATTCGATAAAAAAAGTCCATGTCCGCCAAGCTGATAAATACCTGTCTCAAAACTTACACGTGTTCTAGTAGAACTTTTTTCAAAGATCATTGCCAAAGTTTTCTTCGGCATATAATCTTTATGAATCCCATTTTTCAAATCTTTTTTTATCGTAAGTCCAAGATCTATAATCTCTAAAATTTCTTCTTTTGTAAAATCTTTAAGTGTTAAAAAATGTCTCATCTAAATATTTCCTTTAATAATCAATCAATGTATTCTATTCATAACTTACTTTAAGAAAGATAAGTTTATTTCTTCGCTAACATCTTCGCGACCTCTTTTGCATGATAAGAGATAATTATATCCGCTCCAGCACGTTTAAAAGCAATCATCGTTTCCATCACAACACGCTCGTAATCTATAAGGTTGTTCATACCAGCAAATTTTAACATCGCATATTCGCCGCTAACGTTGTAAACAGCAAGTGGAAGAGAGGTGTTTTCTTTGATATCTCGGATGATATCTAAGTAAGCAAGCGCTGGTTTTACCATTAAGATATCTGCGCCCTGCTTTTCATCTGCGATACTCTCAGCAATCGCCTCACGTCTGTTTGCCGGATCCATCTGATAACTCGCACGATCTCCAAACGATGGAGTAGATTCTGCTACATCACGAAATGGTCCATAATATCCACTTGCAAATTTTGTAGAGTAACTCATGATAGGCAGGTTTTCAAAACCGTTTGCATCAAGTGCAGTTCGAAGTGTCTCAATGATCCCATCCATCATGCCAGACGGTGCTATCATATCTGCTCCCGCTCTTGCATGCACTAGTACTTGAGAAGCTGAAATTTCCAAAGTCGCGTCATTGTCCACTGTCTCATGAACATGATCGATGATACCACAATGCCCGTGGTCTGTGTATTCACAAAAACAAAGATCAGTTACTACAAACATCTCTGGGTGAGCTTCTTTTACAGCACGAACCGCTTGTGCAATAATGCCATTTTCACTCAGTGCATCTGAACCGATAGAGTCTTTGACATCAGGAATCCCAAAAAGGATAATTGAGTAGATTCCAAGAGCTTTTAACTCTGCACACTCTTTAACTATCTCATCAATACTCATCTGAAAAACACCCGGCATAGAAGCAACTTCTGTCTTTATCCCCTGCCCACAGCGCGCGAAAAGAGGATAAATGAAATCATTTACACTCACAGTTGTTTCTCTTACAAGAGCACGAAGATGAGGATTGAGTCTAGTTCTGCGAAAACGTTGAAACATAATTATGCCTTTATCATTATTTGATATAATTTTGAAAAATATTATCTTATTCTATCTATTTAAAGTTTAAACAAATGAAAATAACTATATCAGAAGTCGCAAATCTTCCCTCTCGCTTTGGAAATTTTAAAGTCAAAGCGTTTAAAGAGGGTCATAAAGAGCATCTTGCTATCTACAAAGAAAATTTGGATGAAACACCAATTGTACGAGTGCATTCAGAGTGTTTGACGGGCGATGCAATCGGAAGTTTGAAGTGTGACTGCAGAGACCAGCTTGAAGTGGCACTCAAAATGGCTGAAGAGTTTAACGGAATGGTGATCTATCTTCGTCAAGAGGGACGCAACATAGGACTTTTAAATAAGATCAACGCTTACGCACTTCAAGATAAAGGGTTTAACACCGTAGAAGCAAACCATCAATTAGGTTTTGCTGCGGATGAGAGAACTTATGAGATGGTTACATTTATACTCAATCATTTTGGAATCAAAAAGATCAAACTTCTTACAAATAATCCTGCGAAGATAAATTCGATTGAAAATATTGAGATTGTAGAACGCTTGCCGATCATTATCAAACCAAATAAATATAATGAAGGTTACTTACATGTAAAGCGTGATGAGATGGGACATCTACTCTAAGCAAACCTACGAAAGGTTTGCAATTGACTTGATCCAAGTCTCAGTGAGCGTGTGAAGCTCCTCGTTTGGAACTTGAAGTGTATCTATAGAAAACGAATTCTCAAGCTCACAAATACTTATGCTTCTTGGGCGAACCGCAAGTATCTTAGGATTTGGAATCTGCTTGCCAAAACAAAAAATCAAATTTTTCGCGTCTTTAATCTCTGGATTTATCACACCATCTGCCATGGAACCTGTATGTTCATAATGGTCAAAAATTGCGATAAATATGGCGATAGGATGAGCCTCTATCTTCTCTTTTAAATACTCGATGATCTGATCTACATTTGTAAAAGATGTTTCATTTTTTCCAATTTCTAGTGAAAAAACTGGATATTTTTCCATAAACAGTGTTTTTGTCATACTTTTCCTTGATTTAGTGAGCGCTACATGTACCGCTATTGATTTTTTGCACAGATCCATTTATAAATGCTGTGACACTCTCTTGAACTGTTGCACTTTCTTTATCGAAGTATACAACTAAACCTACTTTAGCAAAGCCCTCAGCTGGAGATGCACCAATTCCGCTGACCACAAGAGCATCTGGATTTAAGTCCATAATATTGGTTACGGCATTCCCGCATCCGCCACTTGCATGCCCTTGATTTTTAACCACTTCCACATCTTTCATCTTTCCATCTTCAAGAGTAATAATAGTATAAAATTTCGCTTTTCCAAAGTGTGCACCACGTTTACTTAAATAGCCCAAATCTTCATCTGTTGGATAAACTACTCTCATATCACTTCACTTTTTGCTAAAAAATTTTTGACAACTTCACTTGCGATATGCCCATCTTTTTCTCGAATCTTTTTGATCTTGATATTAAAAGACTCTAACGCTTCTCTCATGTGTTCACCTACCATTTGAACAAGTATAACATCGCACCCAGCAAGTCCTGCAACATCCTTTTTATGATGACCTAGATGCTCCGCATCATCCTCTGCGTGTTCATGTCCATGCTCATCATCATGATGATTATGTCCATCTTTTCCATGCGCATTTGCAATTACTGTTTGAAACACACTATCTTCAAATATTGCAAAGAATGGAGCTTGTCCTGTTCTTTTAAAAATTGTCTCTTTGTCGTTATCGACTGGAACTGCTATTCTCATTTTTTTTTCCTGTTATTTTGTTTATTCTAAACATATGTTCGTTATTATAATGAACATATGTCTATAATGTCAAGTATAATTGATAAATTATAAACATTTGTCTACAATACGGCAAATAGAAGAATGGAATAGTATGGCACGCACAAAATCTAAAAGAGAACTAACTTTTAAACCAAAATTTAAAAACTTTGCACCCTCGGGAGTTGAAAGTGCAACAATAAAACTGCTACATGAAGAGATAGAAGCGATCTATCTGATGGACCATAAAGAGCTTTATCAAGAGGATGCGGCTCTTTCTATGGGTGTTTCTCGCACAACATTTTCAAGGATCATAAAGAGTGCAAGAAAAAAAGTCGCAATGGCGCTTATCAATGGAAAAGCACTCCATATTCAAGATGAAAAAGCCGAGTATTCTCTTGCATTTATTTGTGACGATGAGGAGCTTTTTGGAAATCTTTCGATTAAAAACCAATATCTTATAATTGTAAAAATAGAAAATGAGAATATACGAAGCGTAGAAACTGTTTTAAATCCTATCTACAAAACAAACTTAAAACCAACGCATTTTTTGCCAGAGATTTTAAGTGCTAAAGAGGTCAATTATTTTATTGTGCCAGATGCGGGAGAAGGACTTAAAAACTCCCTTTTAACAAAGGGAATTTTCATTATAAATAAAAGTTTTTTAGAGAAGCAAGCTTTGCAAATGATTATTACTTCTCTGCTTTGAGTCTTGCTTCCTCTTCAAAGGCTTCCAAACGCTCCATATTATGATGGTGACGTATATTTAAGTACACAAACTTCCATGTGATAAAAATGACAACAGGCCAAGTAGCATACCAGATTAAAGATTCCATGAAACTCCTTTTTAATAGTGGTGAGGATCTGATTGAACCTCAGCGATTGTGATTTTTTCTTTGTCTAAAGCTCTCCATGCCCATACAATGTAAGCCAAAACAAAAGGTACCATCAAAGATACATAGCTCATCGTTAGAAGGGTAAAACGGCTGCTTGAGCTGTTAGCGATTGTGAGAGAACTTTGTAGATCGTGTAGTGATGGATAATACGCTGTATCTCCAAGACCAACAAGTAAAAACAGTCCCATTCCAACAAGTACAGTTCCAAGTCCGCTAAACCAGATCCCTTTTTTACTCTCTTTAAAAAGAGCTATAAATACACCAAAAAGCAGTAAAACAGCGCCGAGTAAAATCATCCCTGATACCAAAGGCATTGCAAGTAGGTTATGGAGATATTTATGCGGTTCAATCGAGATTATTTTTGTTGCACTATTGAGAGCAAATCCATCTGTTGTGAGAAGGAAAAGTGTCACATAAACAAAAGCTACCAAAAAAAGCAGAGTATGCACTTTTAATGACCCTTTCGCTCTTTTTACGATCATATCTTCATTAATATTATTGATAAAATAAAGTGCACCCTGCATGCGTGAAAGGAAAAAAAGCATAAAGGCGAAGATCACATTAAAAGGATTTAAAACCGCTTCAAGTCCATACCATGGAGTTGTCCATTGTGAGAGATTCATCTCATTCACAACAAAGTTTCCCCCTGTAAAAAATGTTCCAACAGCAGTTCCTACAAGCAAAACACCAACTGCTCCATTGAGATATAAAAATGTCTCATACGTTTTCGTTCCAAATACATTGCTTGGTTTTTTACGGTATTCATAAGAGACTGCCTGTACGATAAAAGAGAATAAAATTCCCATCCAAACAAAGTATGCACCGCCAAAACTTACAGCATAAAAAAGTGGAAATGCCGCAAAAAGTGCACCTCCAAAAAGAACAAGGGTTGTAAAAGTAAGCTCCCATTTACGTCCAAGAGAGTTGATAAGAACATCGCGCTCAACTTCTGTTTTTCCAAGTGTATAAACAAGGGTTTGCCCCCCTTGGACAAACATCATAAAGACGAACAATCCCCCAAGCAAGGCAACAATAATCCACCAATACTCTTGTAGTGCCAATAAAGATAAATTTTCAAACATTAGTGTCCCTCCGGCCCGATTTTGATCTGTTTGGTCATAATGCTGACTTCAGCGATAAGCAGTGCTGTAAAGATAACTGCAAACATCCAAAATGTGATCATAACATTACCCGCAGCTATGTTTGATGTTGCCATATGCACAGGTAACATATCTTGAATCGCCCACGGTTGACGTCCAGCTTCTGCGACGATCCAACCCGCTTCTTGTGCGACATATCCTAGAGGAAGGCCTAAAACTCCAAGAAGTAAGAGCCATTTTTGCTTGAGTATATCCCCTGTCATAGAGTTATAAAGAATCATAAAGAACATAAAGATAAAGAAGGAACCAAGCCCGACCATTGTGTGAAAACTATAAAATACCAAAGGCATATCCGGAACCGCTTCTTTTGGATCTTTGAGGTATCCATACCCAAGATATTTTTCACTGGTTTCAAAATGTTTGAGTGCTTCTTGCTTTGCGATCTCATCATTGGCTTTTTGTGCTACTTTGTATTCACCAAGTGCACTGACAGCTTCTTTCCCTACGACCATCTTTTCAGATACGCTCATGATCTTGTGTTCTGCATTTCCATACACGAGATCATTGACACCCGGAACAAACGCATCAAGACTGTGGTATCCAAGCACTGAAAGTACATAAGGGATCTCCACTTTGACTAAAAATGTATCCAGCTTATCATCGCCTATCGTTTTTGCAGGATTTAAAATCCCAGCGGCAACAAGACCTTGTCTCTCTTCACCTCTGTAAATCCCCTCCATAGCCGCGAGTTTCATTGGTTGGTTAAGAGCTACTTGGTGCGCTGACTCATCACCTGAAGCGAGCATATAAAGAGATGTAATCATCCCAAAACTAGCCGCCACGATAATACTTCTTTTAGCAAACTTGATTTCACGCCCACGTAAGAGGTACCAACTACTTACCGCGATAACAAATAAGGATGCCAAAACATAGCCGCTGCTGATTGTGTGTAGAAACTTGCTGTACGCATTTGGATTGAGCACGACAGCCCAGAAATCTACCATCTCATTTCTCGCAGAATCTGGGTTAAATGTCATTCCTACAGGATGTTGCATCCAGCCATTTGCTATTAAAATCCAAAGTGCTGAAAGGTTTGAACCGATAGCTACAAGCCAAGTTGAAAGCAGATGCGTTTTCTTGCTGACTTTATTCCAACCAAAAAACATAATTGCAAAGAAAGTAGATTCCATAAAGAAAGCCATAATCCCCTCAATGGCAAGAGGTGCTCCGAAGATATCGCCAACTATCCAAGAATAGTTTGACCAGTTTGTGCCAAACTCAAACTCCATGATAATGCCCGTTGCTAGTCCGAGCGCAAAGTTGATGGCAAAAAGTGTCATCCAAAACTGAGTCGTTTTTTTCCACCACTCATCATTCGTTTTTACATACACAGTTTCCATAATTGCGATAATAAACGAAAGTCCCAAAGTCAAAGGCACAAATATCCAATGATACAATGCCGTCAAAGCAAACTGGGCTCGCGACCAGTCTACAAGTTCACTCACGTGCTCCATATTTTTTCCTGTATTATTTTGAATTAGTTAAAGAGTTCATGATATATTCACTTTTTTCTTTCTCAGTTTTAAATTTTTCATCTAGAACATTGGGGAAAAAAAGTAACTTCACGACGGCAAAGAGGATAAAGAGTTTGATAGCTATAATAAGCCAGAGTTTTTTTCCAAGACGCAT
>CAISHH010000127.1 GCA_903885085.1 uncultured Campylobacterales bacterium | reverse complement strand
TGATGCTCATTTCTTAATCCCTATATATTCCGTATTTTATTCTAGCGTTTTGGAATTAAAAAATAGATTTTACTGGTTTGATTTTAGGGGTTCATTATAGTTAGTAAAATGACGGAAATTACTGTTTCTATAGCAATGGTTAATCCGAGCCACCACCACAATTTGAATATAACCAATATCAAGAGAGTTGTAGGAAAAAATGTTTTTTCAATAAGTGAAACAAAGATCACCCAACCCATTGGACGTCCATATTGTTGAGTAACTTTATCTCCAAACTGTTGTCGGTAAGGTTCTTGAATTTTGCGTAACTGTTGAATTTGTTCACCATGCTCTTTTTCCACTCTTTTATGGTGAAGATAGCTTGCAAATGATTTTAGAGGACTTCGAACTAAGTCATCAAAATAATAACAACTTTGAAAAAAAGAAGAGGACCACAAATAAATCTGTGCTGGAAGCTTTTCTGCTTCTGGCTCTTGTGAACGAGCATAAATATCATTAAGTTGGACATTACGGTAGCCATGTTTCAAAAGAGCAAAACCTATGAATATATCTTCAGAATTAGTCAAATCATCTCCCAAAATAGGCTCATATTGATCAAAAAGATCTTTTACATATTTACGTCGATATGCAACAGCACATCCAACCGGATTTGTGACTGATCCGAAAAAGACCATCTGCCCTTTGTATATAAATTTTTGTAAAAAAAGATAAAGGGACTCTCTATAAATATTACTGAGTTTACGCATTGAAATATGAAAAAAGTTTTGTTTTTGTCGTAAATTTGCATCTGGAAATGTTTCCATAAATTGTTCTATCTGAGGTATTTGAAGCATTTTTTCACGATCTTTATCTCGTAATGGCATTATAGTACCGCATACGCTGGCAATTCCAACGGCTTGATAAAGTTCCTGAACTGAGCGTTCAATATAATTAGAGGACTCAAGATAAGTGTCTCCATCGAGAATAAATTCGACATCCCCATCATACTCTCTCGCTTGGCGTTTGATTGTTGGTGTTTTCCCGATAGAATGATCACGACTAATAATTGTGATTTCCATATCATTAGCAAGGGCAAACGCTTTGGCATACGTTATGGTGTTGTCTTTACTTCCATCATCAATAAGAATAATCCTATTTGGTTTGAGTAGCTAAAGAACTCAGACATAAGATAATGTTTTTCTCTTCGTTAAAAGCTGGAATAACAACATCTATGGTCGCCTCTCTCCAATCTTCAGCTGGAGTAGGTTCAGTTTTGTCTGGCCCATGAAACATACCTATAATACTGAGAATAAGATTTGGACTGAGGATAAAATATGGGGTTGCTGCCATTAGAGCTCCTTTTTTTGTTCATGATGAATGAGATCTAGAAGTGTCTCTTCAAGTGCCCATTTTGGTAAATGGTTGGTGAGTCGTAGTAATTTTGCCAAG
Source organism: uncultured Campylobacterales bacterium (assembly GCA_903885085.1). Classification (GTDB taxonomy): domain Bacteria; phylum Campylobacterota; class Campylobacteria; order Campylobacterales; family Sulfurimonadaceae; genus Hydrocurvibacter. The sequence continues at coordinate 4,339 of CAISHH010000127.1, read as the reverse complement.
TCAGGTTTACGATGATAAATTTCATCAAAACCTTTACCGTATGCATCTTCGTAAGAAGTATAGGTTATGTTGGAAGAAGATTGCGAGTATTCTTTTATTGCATGCGCTAGTTGATTGATAGTCATTTCACGTGCCGTGCCTACATTGACTATTTCTGCACGGCTCAAAGGGTTTTCCGCAAGTAGGTCAAGATAGATCATTGCATCTCTAACATCTAAAAAAGCCCGTTGTTGCGTACCATCTCCATATATAGTTATATCTTGTTCTCTTACTGTTTGCTGAACAAATCTAGGAACAACCATCCCATACTTTCCAGTTTGGTTTGGACCTATAACATTAAAAAAACGAATTACAGTTACATTAATATTATACTGACGGGCATATGACAAAGCAAATGCTTCATCGGCAAGTTTACTGATAGAATAGTTCCAACGACTGTTGTGCCCTGGACTAATATGCAATTCCATATCTTCATTCAAAAGTTCATTTTCTAAACGGTTACCATACACTTCAGAGCTAGAAGCAATGATCAGCTTCGTATTCCAGTCAGTGTTATGTAGCACTCTTAAAAGACGTTCGCACCCTGCAATATTTGTTGCCAATACTGATATAGGCTCTTTTAATACTCTGAAAACACCTACAACAGCAGCCATGTGGTAGATTCTGTCAGCCCAGGCTACGGCTTTTTCTAGATCTTGCCATATAAGAATATTAGCTTCATCAAATTTAAAATTAAGGTGTTCAAGAAATAAAGAAATATTTTCAATTCGACCTGTTGAAAGATCGTCAATAACGTGAACCTTGTCACCTTTCTTGATATGATAGGCCACTAAATTGGATCCAATGAATCCTGCACCGCCGGTAATTAATACATGCATCGGATATATCCACCTTTCTAAATAAGAAAAAATTAAACATATTTAAATCTCTAACTCGCTTATGCTATCATAGTTTATATAAAAGATTATAATTTTTTTTATTTAGTGGGAATTGATATTATTGTTATCAATGAAGTAACATATGCTATCCTTTCAAAAAAAATGAGGTTTTATGAAAATCTTTTTCAAAATACTATTTGTTCTTATTATTGTTATGTTCTTAGATGTACTTCGCTATGTAATCTATCCTAATGTCTCGTCTCTTAAAAAAAACAATCCTGAACTTACTGCATTCATGGAATATAGAGAGGCGCAGTGGGCTGATGAAAATAAAGATATGAAGATAGATAAAAAATGGGTAACTATAAAACAGATCTCTCCAAACCTTATAAAAGCGGTACTCATCGGAGAGGATGACGGTTTTTATAAGCATGATGGATTTGATGTTAAGGGGATGGAAAATGCGTTAGAACGAAGTATAAAAAACGGCACGCTTGCAGGTGGAAGTACTATCTCTCAACAGCTTTCAAAAAATCTTTATCTCTCTCCTAGTAAAAATCCTATTCGTAAGATCAAAGAAGCGATTATTACCTATAGAATCGAGAAAACTCTCTCTAAACGACGTATTTTAGAGATATATCTCAATGTCGCAGAATGGGGTGATGGTATCTTTGGTATCGAAGCGGCGGCTCATCACTACTATGGAAAAAGTGCAAAAAATCTGAGTGCGCAAGAAGCAGCACATTTGGCGTCGATCCTTCCAAATCCTATAAAATACTCTCCTGTGGGAAATCAAAAATATGTTATGAACCGTTCAAGAATCATTTATAAAATCATGATACGTCGTGGTGTTGTTATACAATCATTTAAAGAGGTTATGGCTCCACCAAAAAAAGATGAAATACCAGAAGATGAAATGAAACAAGATGGGAATCTGAGTGATCAAAATAGAGATGATACAAATGTGCAAAATGCCGATCAAAATAGTAGTGAAAAAACTGCATCGGATGAGCCAAAACCAGATACACAAGCACCTGCAGAGGATGAAAAGTAAACATTAAAAGCTTAGATTAGTTTGTACTTGAAATATATGGGAAACTAAAATCGTTATGATGTTGTTAAATAATCTTGGCTAAAATATGCCAATATTTGTCAAGGATGTGTGGATGAAGAGATTTTTATTTTTACTGCTGGGTTTACTGGCAACATCGCTGTTTGCGAACAGCTTTTTGATGCCAGATCAGGCTTTCAAGCCTTCTGCGGTTTTAAATGACAAAGGCCAGATAGTTGTCGATGTAAAGCTCGGAGATGGTATCTACCTTTATGAAAAAGAGTTCAAGGTATCTTTAAAAGACAGCAAAAATATTGCAATTTTAAAGTCAGAACTTCCACAGAGTGTAGATCATGATGGAGATAAAGTTTATCTCGTCTCTCCACATGTAATTGTCGATCTTAAGAACAATGCAGATGTCAGCGGAGTTCAAAAGATAGATTTTATACTTGCATTTCAAGGATGTTCAAATAAGGGACTTTGCTATGAGCCCCAAACTCATACTTATAGTTTTGATGTAGATGTAGCAAAGCTAGGTACAAAAACAACTGTAAAAGTTCCAGAAGTTGCGAGTGCAGTGAAAAATGAAAAAGTCGTTGAGATGCCAAACACTGCAATCAACACAAAAGTTGAAGAGACGCCAAGTATAGAAAAAAATACAACAGTTCAAGCAGTGTCAAATACAACAAAAAAAGCGGGTGAATCAGAGACACAAAGCATAGCAGATACACTTAAATCAGGAAATCTAGTATTGATTTTAGGAATGTTCTTTGTATTTGGACTTCTGCTTTCTTTGACTCCGTGTGTTTTTCCAATGATACCGATCATTTCATCTGTTATTGTGGCACAAGGCGAAGGGCTTTCGACAAGACGCGCTTTCTTTTTATCTATCGTATATGTTTTGTCGATGTCTGTAGCATATACTTTCGCTGGAATTTTAGCCGGTCTTTTTGGCTCTAATCTTCAAGCGGCACTTCAAACTCCGTGGGTTATTTACTCATTTGCTGGTATCTTTGTTGCACTTTCTCTTTCTATGTTTGATCTTTATGAACTGCAGATGCCAAACTTCATACAGTCAAAACTTAGCTCTGCTACAGGTAAAAAAGGTGGAATCATCGGAGTAGCGGTAATGGGCTTTTTATCTGCTCTCATTGTTGGACCATGTGTGGCAGCACCGCTTGCTGGAGCGTTGGTTTACATAGGTCAAACGGGTAACGCACTTCTTGGAGGAGCGGCATTGTTTATGCTTTCTATCGGTATGGGAGTTCCTCTTATCATCGTCGGAACTGGTGCTGGGAAGTTTATGCCTCGTCCAGGAATGTGGATGGATACTGTTAAGACGATCTTTGGTGTGATGATGCTTGGTGTGGCTGTCTGGATGGTCTCAAGAATTTTGGATGAGGGTGTTGTTATGCTGCTTTGGGGTGTACTTGCCATAGCAACTGGGATCCATTTTGGAGCACTTGAACCTTTACATGTAAACAATGGTGTCAAAGAAAATAGTATCAAAAAGGTAGTAGCAGTACTTCTTACTCTCTATGGAACAGTTCTTTTCGTAGGCTCGATAAGTGGTTCAAAAAATGTTCTTACACCTCTTGATCAGTTTACTCAAAAAAGTTCGGCTATGGCATCGGAGCTAAAATCTGAGGGACTAAATTTTAAAATAGTGACAACTGAAGATGAATTAAATACTGAACTAGAAAAGGCAAAAGGTAAAAAAGTGATTTTAGATTTTGCTGCTGATTGGTGTGCAGCTTGTAAAGAGCTTGATGCAACAACTTTTAAGGATAAAGATGTCATAGCAAAGATGCAAGATTTTGTCCTTATTCGCGCAGATATTACGGCAAACACAGACAAACAAAAAGCACTTTCAAAACGCTTTGGCGTATTTGGACCGCCGGTACTTATTTTCATGGATGAGAATGGGAAAGTTTTGGAAAATGAAACGATTACTGGTTACAAAAAACCCGCAGAATTTTTAAAACATCTAGGAAACCTTTAAAGGTTTCCTAGATGTTTGTACTAACTATAAGTTACTGTTACAAACAAACTCAGCAAATAGCTTCACATAGTTATTTGAACTCTCTTGTGAAACTTTTTTAGCTAACTCTTTATCAACACGGTTATTGATAAGTTTTTTATACGCAGCTTTTATCTCTTCTATATCTTCACTGTTATTTAGTCTGCGTCTAAGACCTATGATGTTAAGACCTTTGATTTTCGAGCGGTTTCCCTCGATCAGGCAAAATGGCGGGACGTCGTGGTTGACATACGAAGCGCCACCTATCATAACGCCTGTTCCGATATGATTATTTGCTTCTACGGTGCTTAGTCCGCCTATGATGACACGTTCTTGACATGTGACATTTTCATAGAGTCTTACAGCATTTGTTAAAACACAGTTGTTTGC
>CAISHH010000126.1 GCA_903885085.1 uncultured Campylobacterales bacterium | reverse complement strand
GAATCACGCCTTATTTCAAACAACTTAGTGAGAAAGGGCTAAAATTTGATAACTTTTATTCAAATGGGTACCGCTCTATTTTTGGCATCACATCTATCTTTACAGGCATCACGATCCCTTCAGGATTTGAGTACCTCGGACATGGACTTGAGCTTTCAAATCTCAGCTATCTAGGCAAAGTCGCCAAACAAAACGGCTACTCAACCCTCTCGATGCAAGCGGCGAACAAGCGTTCATATCGAGTCGATGCAGTGAGTGGACTTGCAGGATTTGATAACTATTACGGTGCAGAGGATATGCCAAACGTTGAGACTGTCGATCCTGGACGTGCGCCTGAAACCGGAACGTATGATTATAATATGTTTGATTTTTACCATAAAAAACTCAATAAGATGAAAGAACCTTTTTTAGGATTTGCTTTTACTGACACAACTCATTCAGACTTTTATCTTCCTAGTAAAAAGTTTGAAAGATATCCACATGATCTGCAAAACTATAACGGTTCTCTTAACGCACATATTTATACCGACGATGCTATTAAAAGATTTATGGAAAGCGTCAAAAAAGAGCCTTGGTTTGACAGAACGATCTTTATCTTTACCTCCGATCACGGCAGCGGCGATGCGCTAAATCCCATCGCAAGACAATATCGTCCCGATGATAAACCGCTCCCAAGCATCGAGCATTTTAGGATTCCTCTCATTATCTACGCGCCAAAAATATTTAAGCCGCAAGTGATTACGACCCTTGGAAGTCATAACGATATTTTTCCAACAATCGTAGATATGCTTGGTTGGAAGGCAAATATCACAACCATGGGAAGTTCACTTTTTGATCAGGGTATAAAAAATAGATTTGCTTACTTTTTTGCAGGTGATCTTATAGGTCTTAAAACAAATGATGGCTACATCAAATATAATTTTAAAGATGTAGTTGAGACATCAGCGGAGGCGAACAAAACAGCGCAAATGAAAGAGATTCTCTTTGCTATTGATACAGCGGAAGCAACGCTTCTAACAAAAAATAGATGGAAAAAATGAAGATTCTAATCATCCTTCCAAACTGGCTTGGTGACGCACTTATGGCGACGCCGGCTATTGAAGCTCTGAGTGCGTATTACCCAGATGCGAGATTTACTTTTGTGGGAAGTTATGTTTCGATTGAAGCGCTGAAGTATCATCCAAAATGTGAAAAAGCAATCATTGACAATACAAAAAATGGCGGAAATAGATTTATAAATACGTATAAACTTGCAAGAGAATTAGGGGAGTTTCACTTGGCGGTGAGCTTTCGCGATCAGCTTCACGCAACTCTACTTTTACGCTGGACAAATACTGTCATCTGTTGTGCTCGAGGTTCTTGGCATTCAAAATTTCTCCTAAGTCATGCACCGAACATTGTAACGCAGCAGCATCTCGTTTTGCAGTATCTTCAAATCGCTACATGTAATCTAAATAACAAGCCCTTAGACACAGAACCTCTCAAACTTTACATTCCTACGCATCAGTTTTCAAAGCCTACTTTGGGGATCAATGCCGGCGCAACATATGGAAGTGCAAAGCGATGGTATCCTGAGCGTTTTGCACAAGTTGCGGCTGAGTTTAGTGATAGATATGACATTGTTATCTTTGGCGGGCCAAATGAAGTGGAGATGGCTAGCGATATAGAAAGTGAATTAAAACGCTTACATGTAAACAATTATACAAATCTTGCAGGAAAAACTTCCATCAGCGAACTCTGCGCATATATCGGTGGTTGTTCACTTTTTATCACCAACGATAGCGGCCCTATGCATGTAGCCGCAGCTTATCAAGTACCGACTGTCGCCATATTCGGTCCGACAAGGTACAAAGAGACTTCCCAATGGAAAAATGAAAAAAGCATTATCGTGCGTCATGAGATGGATTGCTCTCCATGTATGAAAAGAGAGTGTCCATTGAAGCATCATAATTGTATGAAAGATATTAGTGCAAATGAGGTTATTGAAGCTGTAAAAACTTTGCTCTAATCTTTTTTTTAGAGACTCTTTTTTCCTGTCACTTTTTTCTTATATGACTTCTCTCATACTTTTTTACCGCAAACTTCTCTGTACTTTTTTCATACTTTTTTTGCGGGGAAAAAAGTATGCAAGAATATGCTTACATGCGAAGTGCCCTTTGGGTGTAAAACAAATCTTTACATGTAAGGATTACAAATACACAACCTCATCCGCCTTCACAATATGCACCTTTTTCTCCAAAGCATTTTCTAAAACACTACGCAAGATCGTCTGCTTATCCTCTTCGCCGTGGATCAAAAATATAGTTTTGAGATCCTCTATTTTTGAAATCCACTCCAAAAGCCCACTTTGATCTATATGTGCTGAAAAGCCATTGATAGTCTGTATATTTGCTTTGATCAAAATATCTTCGCCATATATCTTCACCCATCTTGCACCATCAACGATGTGTCGTCCAAGCGTTCCCACACCTTGGTAACCCACAAAGATAATAGTATTTTTCGGATTCCAAAGTCTGTGTTTAAAATGATGTAAGATTCTTCCACCCGTACACATACCACTTCCTGCGATAATAATAGCGCGACGCTCTATATCATTGATCGCGCGAGATGATTCCGCGTCTGCCGTATAGTTTAGCAAAGGAAAATCAAAGATAGTTCCATTTTCCTCTTTGTTTTTTTGGCATTTTGGACTTAACTCCTCCACATATTTTTTATATACATCCGTCGCCCTTTGAGCCATCGGAGAGTCTACAAAAATCTTGCATTCCGGTAACTCTTTTCTGTCATACATTTCGCGTAACAAACAAAGAATCTCCTGCGTTCTCTCCACCGCGAAAGATGGAATTATCACATTTCCCCAGTTTTGCAAGGTATCAATAATAATCTTTTTAAACTCCACAATACTATCATCGATATTTTTGTGATCTCTGTCGCCATAAGTCGATTCTACATAGAGGTAATCCGCCTTCTTGCAGATTTGAAGATTTGGCAGAACCATATCGTTGTCATTGCCGATATCTCCAGAAAAAACTATCGTATACTCTACGCCATGTTCCATATAGCTTATCTCGATAAACGCTGAACCGAGAATATGTCCAGCGTCTCTATATGTGACTTTCACACCCTCACAAAGTTCTATCTGTTTATCATATTCTACATATCTCCAAGGAAGCGCAAAAACATTGTGGACATCCTCTTCACGGTACAAAGGCTGAGCGACTGTGTCCTCTTTTCCCCTACGCAATGCTTTTTTATAATGTGTTTCATAATCTTGAAGCATAATCTTTGCACTATCGAGTAATATAACTTCCGCCAAATCTCGCGTAGGTCTAGTGGTCACTATATTTCTCTCAAATCCCTCTTTTACCAGTTTGGGAGTTCGTCCAACATGATCGAGATGCGCATGCGTGAGTAAAAGATAATCAACACTGCTTGGCTCAAAGCCAAAACTCTCCCTGTTTCTGTCCTCTTCTCGTCCTTGAAACATCCCGCAATCTATTAGGATGCTCGGTCCATTTTCTATTGATAAAAGATGACTTGAGCCTGTAACGACTCCTGCTGCTCCGTGTGATGTGACTGTTGCCATGATTATTCCTTTTCCAATTTTGCTATATTTTCTATCGTTTTAAGAACACTGTCAGGATTAAGACTCATAGAATCAATCCCAAGACGAACCAAGAACTCTGCCATCTCTGGATAATCTGAAGGTCCTTGACCGCAGATACCGCTGTGTCGTCCGTTTCTCTTTGCGCCAGAAACTGCCATTTCTATCATCTTCATCACTCCCTCGTCACGCTCTTCATAATCAAATGCTACGATCTGGGAATCTCTATCCACACCTAAAGTAAGCTGAGTAAGATCATTACTTCCTATACTAAAGCCATCAAACACTTCACTAAACTCATCGATAAGAATAACGTTGTTTGGAATCTCACACATCACATAGACCTCTAAGCCATTTTTGCCACGCTCAAGACCATATTTTGCCATTGTCGCTATAACATCTTTTCCCTCTTGCACACGTCTGCAAAACGGGATCATTAGGATGACATTTGTAAAACCCATCTCATCGCGTACACGCTTCATCGCCTCGCATTCTAGTGCAAACCCCTCTTCATAGGCTGGATGGCTGTAGCGCGCTGCTCCTCGAAAACCTATCATTGGATTTGCATCGAAGGGTTCAAAAAAACTTCCGCCCAAAAGTGCAGCGTATTCATTTGTTTTAAAATCGCTCATACGCACGACGCAGGGTTTTGGATACACCGATGCGGCTATAGTCGCTACACCTTCGCTCAAACGGCGCACAAAATACTCTTTATACTCCAACCCTTCGCCCACAAGTTTTACCACTTCTTCTTGCGTCGCAAGATCAAGCTTCTCAGGGTGCACCAAGGCCATCGGATGCACTTTGATATACTCGTTGATAATAAACTCCATACGAGCTAATCCAATGCCATCCACAGGAAGAGAAGAGAGCGAAAACGCTAAATCAGGATTACCCAAATTCATCATGATCTTTGTTTTTGTTTTTTGTAAGTGACCGAGATCTATTTTTTCTACTTCAAAATCTAAAAGCCCTTCATATACATACCCATTTTCACCCTCAGCACAACTCACCGTCACCTCATCGCCATCACGCAAAAGCTCCGTAGCATTTTCAGCACCCACAATAGCGGCGATCCCAAGTTCGCGGGAGATGATGGCTGCATGACAGGTGCGTCCGCCTTTGTTTGTGATAATGGCCGAAGCTATTTTCATCACCGGTTCCCAGTCAGGCGTCGTTGTATCTGCGACTAAAATATCTCCAACTTGGAACTCATTTAACTTGCTTACATCCTCTATCTTGCGAACTTTTCCAGAAGCAATTTTTCGCCCGACTGCGCGTCCTTCTATGAGAGCTCTCGATCTCTTTTTCAGGGTATACGTCTCATAAAAAAGCTTATCATCACGTGATTCAACTGTCTCCGGACGCGCTTGGACGATGTATATCTCTCCATCATCTCCATCTTTGGCCCACTCTATATCCATTGGCTTGTGATACCCGGCCTTTGCAGAATAATGCTCCTCTATCTTTATCGCATAATCCGCTAAAACGAGCACATCTTCATCGCTGATACAAAATTGTTTCTGCTGCTTCTCTTCAACCGGAATATTTTTCGTATATTCCACTGCCATATTGCTTTGATGAATCGCATCGTTAAACACCATCTTGATTCGCTTCGTGCCAAGTGTTCTTTTTAAAACTGTACGAAATCCGGCCTTATATGTAGGTTTGTGTACATAAAAACTATCTGGATTGACACTGCCTTGAACCACGTTTTCACCAAGTCCATACGCACCGTTGATAAAGACGACATCTTTAAATCCACTCTCAGTATCGATGCTAAACATCACTCCACTGGATGATTTGTCACTGCGTACCATTTTCATAACACAAACGCTGAGCAGTACTTTGAGATACTCAAAATGGTTGTCATATTTGTAGTGAATTGAACGATCAGTAAAGTTTGAAGCAAGAGCGCGTTTGTAAGAGTCTAAAAGGGCATCTTCATCTGAAACATTAAGATAAGTCTCATTTTGTCCTGCAAATGACGCCTCTGGAGAATCTTCAGCGGTGGCAGAAGAACGTACGGCCAAAGAGATATCTTTTCCATACTCCTCTTGTAAAAGTTTATATCCCTCTAGTATTTCAAGGCGAAGATCATCTGGGATGCTACAGTTATAGACTATTTCTCGGCATCTTTTGCCTTTTTTTTGAAGATCATCTACATTCTCTGGATCAAGGATATCAAGCTCTGCATGTAAAGCTTCTAATGCATCATTGGCTTCTAAAACGTAACTATAAGCTTCAGCAGTGATAGCAAAGCCATTTGGAACTTTGACACCATGCGCTGTGAGGTTCTGATACATCTCTCCTAGAGAAGCATTTTTCCCTCCAACACTTTCTACATCTTCTATCCCTATTTCGCGAAAAAATTTGATATATTTGAGACTCATTTTTTATCCTTTATTATGATTAAAAAGAGGAGTATCACGTTTTTCATACCACTCTAAAATATGGCTCCATGCTTCGTCTGCATTATCTACTATATTAAACATCTCCAGATCAGCATGACCTATCACTCCCTCTTCACGTAAAAAATCAAAATCAAGCGCTCTGTTCCAGTAATATTTTGAAACCAATACTATGGGAATAGGCGCAGTTTTTTTTGTCTGTACAAGGGTAAGGATTTCAAAGAGTTCATCAAAAGTCCCAAATCCTCCCGGATAGACTACAAGAGCTTTTGCACGATTGAGAAAGTGAAGTTTACGCACAGCAAAATAGTGAAATTGAAAACAGAGTTCAGCAGAGATATAGGGATTTGGAAATTGTTCATGAGGGAGGTTAATATTGAGACCTATCGATTTTGCGCCGACATCATAGGCGCCACGATTTGCTGCTTCCATGATACCAGGACCGCCGCCTGTAATGATAGTCACACGACAATCATCAGCACCTTTGCCAGCTTTGCCCACAAGGGAGCCGAATTTTCTCGCATCATCATAATAAACACTTTTTTCAAGCATCCTTTGAGCAGTGTGTAACATTGATCGTGTCACTTGAGACATTGAATCTTTATCTAGCTCTTTTTCAATCTGTTGCAATTTTTTCTTCGCTGTTTTGTATTCAACAATTCTTGCACTTCCAAAAACAGCGATAGTATGCTCGATACCAAAGGCATTCATGGAGAGTTCAGCTTTGAGATAATCAAGTTCAAGTCTAATGCCTCGAGCTTCATAAGATTCCATAAACAAAGGATCTTCCGAGGCGACTTTGTAACCAGGACTCTCCATAAGATTTTTGATCAACTTCTGTGCATGAGGATCTTCATTAGTGGATTTTGGAAGTTGCCAAGGCTGATTATCGTTCTCTAATTTCTTATCACTCATTCTAAAATCCTTCGGATCGGCTTTGAGTGATTATACAACGAATAAGTTAAAACCAGAAAAGAGAATTAAAACTGAAATTTAAATCCTGCATATGCTGAGCGGTTATAATTTGCATTTTGAGTATGTCCAGCAACATCATAATTTGTGTCTATATTTCTATAACCTACTGTTATACGTCCATTTGGAATCACTTCTACATCGAGATTGACGCCATATTGCAAAAAGCTTTGAGCATCGTTCATACATAAAACTTCTGGAGCATAATAGATTTTTCCTCCAAGATAAAAAGGCACAGGAGTTCTTACTGGGAGTTTATATCCAAGTTCTACACCAAGTGGAACAGATGTAAAATCAAGATTTTTTGCACCTGCATCATATCTTGTATGATTGAGTTTTACACCCAGTCCAATTGTAACATCACTATTTGGTATTGCTTTTTGCATCAAAAAATTTGCCTCGTAAAAAGCATTATTATTTTTAGAAAAATCACTGTGGTCTTCACTGCCTTTGAGATATCTTGCCCCTACAAATAGCGTATTTGGCTCAATTGTATTGACAAATTGTCCCATATCGAGATTTGCACCAAATTCAAGATCTTTATCGTTAATATTGATATCGACTCCATGCATTGCAAACGCGCTTGCAGTTATAATGCTTATAAGGTAGAGTTTTTTTAACATAAGTTCCCCTGTATTTTTTGAATTGTGGTTGTCGTACTTTTGCCATCGACAAAGTCAACAAGTTGTAATTCTCCAGCAAATTCGGTTCCAACGACCTCTTTTCCTTCGTAATCTCCGCCTTTCACCAAGACATCAGGAGAGAGCATTTTGATAAGATTATAAGGCGTATCTTCAGCAAATGGAACGACATAATCCACAGCTTCTAATGCTGCTAAAATATATGCTCTATCTTCTGCAGGATTGACTGGACGAGTGGGCCCTTTGAGACGGCTTACAGATTCATCAGAATTAAGCCCGACGATCAAGATATCTCCAAAGCTTTTTGCGATCTGAAGATACTTCACATGCCCTACATGTAAGATATCAAAGCAGCCGTTTGTGAATACTACTTTCTTCCCGTTATCTCTGCATCGTGAGATGATTTTATCGATCTCTTCAAAACTTTTTATGTGTGCGTCTGAACTGCTTTTGTGCAGTGTTGCTTCATACTCTTCAATCTCATCGAGAGTTACAGTTGCAGAACCTATTTTACCGACAACAACACCTGCTGCAAGATTGGCAAATTTACAGCTCTCTTCGATAGTTTGTCCGGCACTGAGTGAATAGGCAATGGAAGCGATAACCGTGTCTCCGGCACCCGTGACATCATAAACCTCTTTTGCGACAGTCGGAAATTTTTTAACTTTATCATCAAAAATGGCGATTCCATCTTCACTGAGAGTGATCATAGAGATGCCAAGTTCACACTCATTTTTGAGTTTTAAAAGAGCTTTTTGTAAAGCTTCATCGCTGTTAATATCGATCTTTGTCGCAAGTGCGGCTTCTTTTTTATTTGGCGTCAAAAGGTAAGCACCTTTGTACTTTGAGTAGTCGCTTCCTTTTGGATCGACAAGTACCATTTTGCTCATTGCTTTTGCTTTAGTGATGACACCTTGGCACAAAGTTTCAGTTAAAACACCTTTGCCATAATCTGAGAGAATAATCGCATCATATAAAAAAAGTGTTTTCTCTAAAGAGTTCAAAATCTTTGCAACAGATTCTTCACTTATTGCATCTTTACTCTCTCTGTCATAACGTAAAACCTGCTGTGACACAGCTATAACACGACTCTTTTTACTTGTTTTACGCTCTGTTTGTGTGATGAGCCCATCAGTCTTTACACCGATCCCTTTAAGCATCATAGAGAGCTCTTTTCCGTTCTCATCATCGCCTATAACACCACTAACGCTCACGTTAGCTCCGAGTGTTACAAGGTTATTGATCACGTTTCCAGCACCGCCTAAAACGGTCGTCTCTTTGGCAATATCCACAACTTGCACAGGAGCTTCTGGAGAGATGCGTTCACAGCTTCCCCACAAATAATGGTCAAGCATCAAATCACCGATGACTAAAATATTTGGTTTTGCTTTTTTAAGTTTTTCCATTATTTTTTCACTTCGCTCTGATACAAGCGCTCTATCTCTGCAATGTATGCTTTGATCCCATCTTCCATCTCGTAAGCCGGCTTATATCCAAGTCCTTCAATCGTTTCAGCAATATCCGCTTCTGTATGAAACTGATATCTTCCCACAAATGGATTTGGCATATATTCACACTCTAGTGCAGTGCCAAGTTCTCGCTGTAAAATATCGACTATATCTTGAAAACTACGCGCTTTTCCCGTTCCTACATTATAAATACCACTTTTTTTAGGCGCCATCGCTTTGATATTTGCCTGAATAATATCCTCTATAAAAATAAAATCACGAAGGATCTTATCGCTTCCCTCAAAAAGACGAGGATTTTTACCCGAAAGTATCTGATGTCCAAACTGTAAAACCATAGAAGCCGTTGTGTTTTTGAAATACTCTCTTGGACCGTAAACGTTAAAATAACGAAGCCCGACAATAGAAATATCTGCTATTTTCATATACTCTCGGCTGAGATAATCCATACTTAGTTTTGAAAAACCATACACGTTCTGAGGTGCTTCACGTCCCACGCGTTGTGGTGATGGTGCATCGCCGTAAGTCGCAGCGGAAGATGCATAGATCATATTTGCATTATGTGCAACTGCTAGATCAAGCAGATCTTTATAAGCATTCACATTTGTTTTAATCATCAAATCTTGTTCAAGTGCTGTGGTATCTGAGATGGCCGCTTCATGAAAAATATAATCAAACTTATAATTATTTTGCAGATCTTTTAAAAGTGTTTTATCGTTGATATCTCCGCTAATAACTTCACCAGTAAAACCGATAAGATTTTTAAAATGTCCAAAACTTTTTAGATTCCCATTAGAAAGTGTTTCTCCACTTCTAAAAGCATCCAAGACAACGACTTTTGCATCTGGATGATTCTTTTGAAAATAAAAAGCAAGACTTGAACCGATAAAGCCTGCTCCGCCTGTAATTAAAATGGTTTTATTTGTTAATTCATCGTCAATGTATCGCATCTACACACTCTTTCTCTATTTAATTTCTAATCTAATGATATCTCATTACAGATTAACCCTAATTTAACACTTAGACGATATAATGAGTGTGAAAATTTACTCTATGGAGAAAAAATATGAAAAAAATCGTAATCGCTACTATAGCTGCATTAGCAGTTAGTTCTACTTTGATGGCTGCTATCCCAAGAAGTTGTAATGCTTGTCATGGTGATGATGGTTCAAAAAACACAGTTAAAAAGGACCTTGTTCCTAACAAACTAAGCTCTGCTGAAATCAGCACTAAGCTTCATGCTTTCAGAGCTGGTACTGAAGGTACAGTAATGAAAGTTATGGCAAAACCATTAACAGACGCTCAAATTGCTGAAGTTGCTAAAGCTTGGGCTAAAAAATAGTTATCCCTCTCAACGAATTGCCAAAAGCGATTCGTTGAACATACATTCTTCCCTTAGAAATTCTTTCTTACTTTCAACTATAAATATACAAAAACTAAAACTTAAATGAGTCTACTTTGAATAAAATACTATTTTTACCTTTCATCCTTAGTTCTTTTCTTTTTGCCAATAGCGGCGAAATACTTTACAAACAAAAATGTCAAAACTGTCATGGAAACTACGGTCAACTCTCCGCTCTTGGACATTCTGAAGCTATTACTGGATGGGAAGTGGCGAAAACAGTTGCGGCCTTGCAAGGTTACAAAGAGGGAATCAGAAATACAAATGGTATGGGCGCATACATGAAGATAAAAATGAGTAGTTTTAGCGATCAAGATATCAATGAACTAGCAAAATATATCGCAACTCTAAAAAAAGGAAACTAACTCACTCCGGAGTATAGTTTTTCTTTTTCAGTTCTTTAGCTTTTTTCTCTTGATCTACAGCATCGTTGAGATCTTCTTGTGTATCAAACTTTACAGCATTTAAAAACTTCTGCTCGTCATCAAACTGACCGCTTTTAATTCCCCACAAAAATGCTACTAACGCGATAGAGCCTAAAAATATTGACACTCCCAGCATCATCGCTATAACCCATGAATCCATCTTATTTCCTTTTTACTTTTTAAAGCCAGCGCGTATACGCAGTGAATTTCCGACAACCAAAAGCGAGCTAAAAGACATCGAGATAGCTGCAAGCAAAGGTATAATATATCCTGCCATCGCAAGAGGGATAGTAATAGCATTATATAAAAGTGAAAGTGCGAGGTTTTGTTTGATCATAAAATAGGTTCGCTTTGATATCTTAAACGCATCGCTGAGACTTGTAAGCGTATCATTGAGTAGTACAACATCGCTTACATCAATAGCGATATCACTTCCGCTTCCCATAGAAATACCGATATCTGCAAGTGCGAGGGCAAGAATATCATTCACTCCATCTCCTGCCATAACAACGACTTTTCCCGCATCATGAAGTTTTTTGATATATAATGATTTTCCCTCAGGAGTAAGTTCCGATTCAAATATTTTTATGCCAACTTCTTCTGAGACTTTTGAAGCACTTTTTTGATGATCTCCTGTAAGCATAATCACCTCTATACCAAGTTCTTGTATCGCTTTTATGCTCTCTTTTGCATCTACTTTTGGAGTATCGAAAAGCTCATATTTTGCGACTATTTTTCCATCAAAAGCAAAATAGAACTCGCTATTTTCGCTTACATGCGAAGTGCCATTTGGGCGTAAGCTTCCTTTTGGATCTAAAGAGTTTGACAAATTAAAGCCCTGATTTTGCATCAGTTTTGCATTTCCGCCAAAGATCATTTTGCTCATATATTCCGCACTTATTCCCTGTGCGGGAATCTGTTTCACACTTTGGAGTTCAAAGTTATTGATCCCCTCTTGGTATACAAACTCGCCCACCCCTTTTGCAACTGGATGTTTTGAGTTTTGCACAAGAGAGTAAAGAAGCGATCTGTCAAAACCATCATAAATATGTTCTTGTACGACTCTTGGCTTGCCTTGTGTGATCGTTCCTGTTTTGTCTACGACAAGCGTTGTGGCCTTTGCCATTGTTTCAAGCTGAGCGGCTTGTTTAAACAAAATCCCTCTCCTTGAAGCTAGGCCAAGTCCTACAAGGGTGGCAACTGGAGTTGCAAGAGCCAAAGCACAAGGACAAGCGATGATAATGACGGAGATACCGACCATAAATGAACGCTCAAAACTATGCGGCCAAAACCACCAAACCAAGAAAGTAATAAGTGCAAATCCAAGTATCACAGCAGAAAAATACTCTGAAATTTTGTTTGCCATCATCTGAATACGAGGCTTGTTACTCATCGCACCCTCTAAAAGTGAGACAAGATTTGAAAGTGTCGAGTGAGCAAAATCTTTCGTTGCTTCATACTTGATCTGAGCATCTATGCTAACTGTTCCGCTTATGATTTTATCGCCGATTTGCTTGTAAAGGGGTTCACTCTCTCCCGTGAGATTTGACTCATCAAAATTGCCCTCGCCCTCAAGAACAGTTCCATCAAGCGCCACTCTTTCACCAGAACATACAACGATGATATCCAAGACTTTTACATCATTGATATTTTTTTCAATGATCTTTCCCTCTTCTACCACTTTGATACTGCTTGGCACATGATTGCTCATAATATCAAGCGTATCAGCAACACTTTTTTTACTAAGCACTTCTAAAAATTTTCCGATGAGAACAAAGGTAATAATCATGGTCACCGAATCAAAATACGCCTCACCTCGTTCAAAAGCAGTGATATAAATAGAGTACATGTAAGTCAAAGTGGAGCCCGTAGCAACCAAGATATCCATATTGACGGTTTTTGTTTTAATGCCGTAATATGCACCACGATAAAAAATCCATCCACTGTAAAAGAGGACAGGTGTTGCAAGCACACCCTCTGCGATATTGAGTATCGTTTTTACATCTTGAGTGATCCCCGTAAAATACCCTGCATATTGTGCCACAGCTATCCACATAACATTCATACTTGCAAAGATCGCTACTGCCATGCGAAGATAATAATCTTGTCTTTCTTTGTTCGCACGAACTTCCTGAAGAGAAGCATCATAAGGAAACGCGTTATAACCAATGGCGCGAATCATATCGATGATAGAAGAGAGTTTTAAGACTGAGTCATCCCAAACTATTTTAGCTTTATTGTTTGTATAGTTGATATTGACACTCATAACTCCAGCCATCTTGTGAAGCGCTTTTTCATTGAGCCAGACACATGCCGAGCAGTGGATTCCCTCGATGATCAAAGAAACATCGCTAAAGCCCTCGTTGTTGATTGAAACAAATTTATCATAAAATGCGGGGGAATTAAAGTTTGAGGAATCCTCATACTGTTGTGTAGGTGGTGTGAGCTTTGTATCGCCAGCTTTGTTATAAAAACTGTCAAGTCCTTCATCTTTTAAAAGATGGTAAATTCCCTGACACCCTTTACAACAAAAATAGTGTTCACCATCAACGATCATTACATTTTCATTAAACTCTAAATGACAATGGGTACAGCCAACTTTATGAGACAAGATCAAACTTTCCAGCTGATCTATTTTTTACAAGTTTGCCAAAGGGTTGTATCTCGCCGTTCATGCAAAGATAAACACCATTTTTTTCGCAGGCTTTTGCATAACCCACGGCAAGACCAAAATTAACAGTAGACTCAATAGCGTCAATCTCAAAAGGGCTCATTGCGCCGGTGAGTACGATAATGCGATCCTCAAATATCGCATCTAAAAACTCTGCCGTTAGCTCCATAGTATCGGTTCCATGGATGATAACAAATACTTTTTCTTCATCTGCATAAATAATATTTGTAAGCATCTTTCGATCATCCATCGTAAATTCAAGACTGTCTTTATATATTACGCCGGCTGTCTCGATAGGATTTAAAAAACTTCTCATCATCTCGTCGATGCTCTTATTATCGTATGGAACTTCCATATCACCGCTGAGTGGATTATATCTTTTATTAAAAGTTCCGCCGGTATTTAATATTTTCATCTGTAAATCTCATCCAATCTATGCACTATTTTTAAAGCTTTAGAATCTGTAGTTTTATTGTGTTCATCGAAGAAATATGTTTGAGAGATTCCTGCTTTGTGTGCCGCTTCAATATCACGCTCATGATCTCCGACCATCACAGAGTTTTTAAGATCTATATCAAACTCTTTCTTAGCATCCAAAAACATCCCAATATCAGGCTTTCTACATCTGCATGGACCGCTAATCTCTGGATGATGTGGACAATGATAAACTCGGCTTACATGTAAGCCTTTTTTTTCAAATTCTTGCGTCATCCAAGAGGTCAAAATCTCAAAGTCTTCTTCGCTGTAAAAACCGCGAGCAATCCCAGATTGGTTTGTAACTACAATGATCTTAAGCCCGAGATCTTGATAAAAACGGCACAGATCAAAGATGCCATCTATAAACTCAAAATCCTCTTTCTTGTACAGATAGTTTACTTCTTTGTTAATAACACCATCACGATCAAGAAAGAGTGCTTTTTGTGCCATTTTTTATCTTACACCTTGAGCAAAGATCTCTTTTTCGATAATATCACACAAAATATGGCCTATCAAAATATGAGATTCTTGAATACGCGGCGTGTCATTTGATGGAATGATTATAGCGACATCTGCCATTTGAGCCATTTTACCGCCATCACGACCGGTGAGAGCGACTGTCGTAATTCCTTTGGCTTTTGCGCTTTCAAATGCAGTGATGATATTGGCAGAATTCCCAGATGTAGAGATTCCTATAAAAAGATCTCCCTCTTGTCCCATTCCCTCTAATTGACGAGAAAAAACTTTGTCATATCCGTAATCATTTCCAATAGCTGTAAGATTTGAAGTGTCTGTTGTAAGAGCAAGTGAAGGCAAAGATGGTCTGTCAAATCCATAACGTCCAACAAGTTCAGCTGCTATATGCTGAGCATCTGCTGCACTTCCGCCATTGCCAGCGAGGATTGTCTTGTGACCTTTTTTATAAACATTGACACACTTTGTAGCAACATCTTCGATAATATCAATAAGAGCACTATTTTCCAATATTTTCTTTTTTGTTTCATAAGAAGCTAAAATTTGATTTTTAATATATTCTTTCATTACCATTTCCATAAAATTAGTTAATGGTATTGTATCTAATCAAGCGTTAATTTTAAGTGGAAAACCAAATTGAAGTTAATAGTTGTTTGTGAAGTTGGTTGCGGAAACAGGATTTGAACCTATGACCTTCGGGTTATGAGCCCGACGAGCTACCGAGCTGCTCTATTCCGCGATGTTTTTTCGAAGTTGGATGGGGTGAAGGGATTCGAACCCCTGAATATCGGTACCAAAAACCGAGGCCTTCCCGCTTGGCGACACCCCAATGTATCTTTAAAAGTTTTTTTAATG
>CAISHH010000125.1 GCA_903885085.1 uncultured Campylobacterales bacterium | reverse complement strand
TTTATCACCTCATATCGGCGACTTAAACTCTTTGGAGGCTTTTGAATATTTTACAAGAACGCTTCAAACCTTTAGAGAGTTTTATGAGTTTGAGCCTGAAATCATCGTATGTGATAAACATCCCCAGTATGAGACAACCAAATGGGCAAAGCAGATGGTCAAAGAAAATCCAAAGATCCAGATTTTAGAGGTACAGCATCACTATGCTCACGCACTCGCGTGTATGGCTGAGTATAATTTGGATGAAAAAGTATTGGCTTTTTGTTTTGATGGAACGGGCTATGGAGATGACCATACACTTTGGGGAGGAGAAGTACTTTTAGCAGATTGTAAAGAGTTTGAGCGAGTGCACCATATCAAACCATTTCGTCTACTTGGAGGAGAGAAAGCGGTCAAAGAACCAAGACGCATAGCACTCTCGCTGTTGTTTGATATTTATGGACTTGAAGAGATTTTGACACAAGAAAATGAAACGGTCAAAAGCTTCACAGAAGAAGAGATAAAAGCTTTACATGTAATGTGGAAAAAGGGATTAAACTCACCTTTTACAAGCTCAGTTGGAAGAGTTTTTGACGCAGTGGCTTCACTTTGTGGCATAAAGCAAATAGTGGGCTACGAGGGAGAAAGCGGTCTGCTTGTCGAATCTTTTGCAACAAAAATCGATAGCGAAAAAGGATTTACCTATTCTCTTCAAAACGGCGAGATTGATATCAGTTCTATGATACAAGAGCTCTTACACCCTCAGGGCACTGCGCATGTAAGGCAAAAAGAGGAGGTTTGTTCAAGATTTATAATCACTCTTGTAAATATCGTCTTGGAGATAGCGCAAAAATATCCTTTACTGCCTATCGTTCTCAGCGGCGGTGTTTTTCAAAATAAAAGCCTTGTTACTCTTCTCACCAAAGAGTTCCAACAAAGAAAATTGCGCTACTATATACAAAAAGCAACACCTGTCAATGATGGCTCTATCGCTCTTGGACAGATTTACTATGCATTAAAAAATGGAGAGAAATATGAATAAAAAATTAGCCCTTATAGGTTCTGGAAATGCATTTTTTAAAGATGAGGGCGTTGGTCTTTATGCGGTAAAGTATTTAAAAGAAAATTATAATTTTAGCCCTGAAATAGAGTTTGTAGATGGTGGCACGCTAGGATTTTTTCTGATGCCTTTACTTCAAGAATTTCTTGAGGTTATCATCGTAAATACTGCTTCAGATGATGAAATAAAAGCTGGAACTATCACAATTAAAAGCTGTAATGAGTTTTTAGATGGAACACTTATCAAAAAAACAGCAAATGAGGTAGAAATTGCCGAAATGCTTCAGATATGTTCGATGGCAAATCATATGGCAAATACGACACTTATCTCCATTACGCCTGAGGATATCATCTCTGTGGAAGTAGGGCTTACAGACATCTTGCGGTCAGTTTGGAGTGAATATATCAAAACTATTATAGATGTTTTAGAAAAGAGTGGGGTTGAAGTTACAAAAAGTAAAGATAGTTTCTCTTTAGAAGAAATTTTACATACTTATGCCAATCCGAGTATCGAGCATAATAGAGGCTTTTAGCCTCGTACATTAAAAAATCAATTTTTAATGTACTCTCGGGTATTTATTTGGGGATTTTTAAAAAGTTCAATAATAGTTTCGAGATCAAGGAGGTTTTCTCTCTTTTTGACAAGAATATTCTCTTTTTCCAAGATTTTGATAATAGTATCAATATAAGTAGAAAAGATATTTTCCATCTCTTGTGTGAGACCGATGCCAACTTCTACTGTTTTTGGCACTATTCCCAAGACACTTGATTTTGGCAGGGGTTTATTGAGGAGTTCGAGCATATCAAGACATTGCATCACACCCACTTCATGCGCACCGCCTGTATTTATTCCATATCCACTGAGTTCATGTGAGGGTATATGATAGATACTTCCCACCTCATCATCAAGATTGATGGCATCTAAGATAAGAATATGTTCGTTTTCCATAAAGAGATTGAGTAAATTAATTCCTTCAACTCCGCCATTAATGATCTCGATAGTAGGCTCAAAATGATAATTGTTTTCCAAATAAGATGTTGCATAAACCGCAATACCATCATCTTTTTCTAAAATATTTCCAACACCCAACACTACAATTTTTGTTTTATTCATTTTTATTTTCCTTAAGAACCTGCTCAAATGAGGAGTTTTGTGTATTAATTTTAGTTATATTGATGAAAATGTAAAATATTAATCTATATTTTACAGAAATATACTATAATTTTCCAAAATGAATGAATATTCAGTTTATTTAGGAGTCTGTTATGGAAATAGCTTATGTTTTGATATTTTGGTATGGCATACTACATGCTTTTGGTCCTGACCATTTAACTGCAATAGCAGACTTTTCTATTGGTAAATCGATGAAAAAGACATTTATCATCACGGTTATGTTTGCATTTGGACATGGACTGATGCTTTTTATCTTCGCAAAACTTCTACAAGAATACTCACTGCCGAGTTCCATTACAGAGTATGGCGATATGATATCTTCAACAGTCATCATTGGGATGGGCATCTATCTTTTGTATATGGTTGCGGCAAACAAGATACATGTAAGCAGACACCATCATAAAGGAGAAGAACATGTGCATATATATTTTGGAAAAGAACACACTCACTCAACTTCACCTGATTCCTCCTCTGCTCTTACAATGGGTGCATTGATGGGAATGGGCGGAGTGAGAGGTATGTTGATAACTTTGGGAATGCTGCAAGGTAAAAGTGTTGACCCAACTATGGTTTTAGCATTTGTAGCTGGCGTGTCTGTCGTATTTGTAGGTTTTGGAGCTGTTATACTTCAGATTAATAAGCATCTTTTAACAGATGTTAAAAATGTCCGAAGAGTGTTTGCGACGGCTGGAGTTATCTCTTTGATCGTCGGAAGCCAGATTTGGTTAGCATAAAAATTAAAATAAGGAAAAAATATGTGTAAAGATTGCGGTTGCAGTATAACAATAGATAAACATTCTCACCATCATTCTCATGAAGAGGGGCATCATCATGACCATCACAACCATGATGATTCTCATAAACATCAAGAGGCGCATCAGCACCTACATGACAATCCTCAGCTCAATGATGCAAAGACCATAGCGGTCATCACAAAGATACTTGATAAAAATGACCAAGAAGCAGGGCATAACAGAGCCCATTTTGATGCTCATGGAGTACTTTGTATCAACCTTATGAGTTCTCCTGGAAGCGGAAAGACGGCACTACTTGAACATATGGCAACACTAGCTCCTTTTAAATTTGGCGTAGTGGAGGGTGATTTAGAAACAAGCCGTGATGCGGATAGACTTACAGCTAAAGGGATTATGGCGCATCAGATTCAAACAGGTTCTGCTTGTCATTTGGATGCTTTTATGGTTCATAAAGCGCTGCATCATATGGATTTAGATGAGATGGATGTCTGTTTTGTGGAAAATGTAGGCAATCTTGTATGCCCTGCATCTTATGATGTTGGAAGCCACTTAAATATCGTGCTTGTTTCAGTCCCCGAGGGAAGTGACAAGATAGAAAAGTATCCCGTAATGTTTCGTCAGGCAGATTTGGTACTCATTACAAAAACAGACCTTTTACCATACTTTGATTATGACATCGAACATGAAAAAGCAGAAGCGAGAAAATTAAAACCAAATGTAGATATTTTAGAGCTGAGTATTAAAGATGAAAACTCTATCAAACGTGTTATAGAATGGATAGAGTTTAAAAGAAAGATGAGAGGATAATTATGTGTTTATCTATTCCGAGTAAAGTCGTAGAAATCAATCAAGAGTTGAATCTTGCGGTGGTGGATACCATGGGAGTGACAAGAAAAGCGGGTCTGGATCTTGTCGAAGAGGGCAGTGTCAAAGTTGGCGATTATGTTTTAATCCATATAGGTTTTGTGATGAACAAGATAGATGAAGAGGATGCCCTGGAATCTTTAAAAGTTTACAACGAGATACTTGAAAAACTCGATGAAGAGGAACGTGAAAGGCTCGTTTTAGAAGATGATAACTGTGAAAACAGGACTCTACAATGAGTGAGTTACAGTTAAAAGACTTCTACGATGGATTTCGTAATCCTGATGTTATCGGAGGGCTTGCAAAACTCATAAATGAAGAAGCAAAACAATTGCCTCATCCTATAAATATAATGGAAGTTTGCGGCGGTCATACGCATTCAATCATGAAATACGGACTTCCTCAGCTTATGCCGCAAAACATCAAGTTTATCCATGGTCCGGGCTGTCCTGTGTGTATCATGCCAAAAGAACGCATAGACCATGCGTATATCTTAAGCCAGCAAGAAGATGTGATTCTTGTTACTTTGGGAGATATGATAAAAGTGCCCGGAAGCAAGGGATCTCTGCAAGATGCAAGAGCCAAAGGCGCAGATGTACGTTTTGTCTATTCGCCCTTAGATGTATTGAAGATCTCTGTAGAAAACCCAGAAAAAAAAGTGATATTTTTTGCCATCGGTTTTGAGACGACAGCGCCTATGACTGTAGCTTTGATAGACACGGTTATAAAACGCGGCATCAAAAACATCTTTTTTCATATCAACCATGTGACGGTGCCTGAAGTGATGGTCGAGCTCATCGACAGCCGTGATGAGCATGTAGATAGTTACAACAACAGGATAGATGCATTTTTAGGGCCGAGTCATGTAAGCGTTATTACGGGCGCGAAAATATATGAGAAGTTTCCAAAAGAGTATAACCGTCCAGTCGTCGTTTCTGGGTTTGAACCTGTAGATGTGATGGAAGCCATTTTGATGCTAGTGCGTCAGTTTAACGAACAGCGCTGTGAGCTGGAGATCCAATATAAGAGACTGGTTTCATATGAAGGTAATCTCAAAGCGCAACAGCTTGTCGAAAAATATTTTGAAAAAGCAGATCTCTTCAAATGGCGCGGTCTTGGAAATATACCTGAGAGTGGATACAAACTCAAAAATGAGTACAGTGAACTTGACGCGCAAATAATTTATGATGCTATTCTGCCAAAAGAGGAGATAGAAGATCATAAACTCTGTATCTGCGGTGATATTCTTCGCGGTATGGCAAATCCGCCTGAGTGTACGATCTTTGGCACGGCATGTAAACCGAGTTCTCCGCTTGGAAGCTGTATGGTGAGCAGTGAGGGTGCATGTGCGGCATACTATAAATATGGGAATCTTTTAAAATGACAAAATATGTAACTTTAGCACATGGTAACGGCGGAGAAGAAAATAACGAACTAATTTCCAAAGTATTTTATAAAGCTTTTGAAAATGAGATTCTTTCTAAAAGTGAAGATGCGGCGGTGATCCATAACGGAGCACTTGCTTTTTCGACTGATTCTTTTACTGTTTCGCCGATATTTTTTCCCGGTGGAGATATAGGAAAACTTGCAATTTGCGGTACATGTAACGATCTTGCCATGATGGGCGCCGCGCCAAAATATCTTACATGTAGTGTTATCATTGAGGAGGGTTTTGCCATCCGTGACCTTGAGAATATCGTACGTTCTATGAAAAAAGAACTAGAAATTAACGGCGCTATCGTAGTTAGCGGAGATACTAAGGTAGTTCCCAAAGGTGCTGTAGACAAGATATTTATAAACACCACTGGCATAGGCGAGATACAACAGCGTGGCATCAGTTCAAACAACATAACCCAAGATGATGTAATCTTACTTTCAAGAGACATCGGCAGACACGGAGCGACGATTTTTGTGGCAAGAGAAGGGATGGATTTTGGTTCCTCACTTCAAAGCGACTGTGCGTCTTTATATATTCAAGTCAAAGCGTTGATGGATGCTGGCATAAAGATAACGGCTCTGAGAGATGCAACTCGCGGTGGTGTGGCGGCGGTGTTAAATGAATGGGCAAAACAGTCCAATATCTGTATAGAGGTGGATGAAGAAACTATTCCGGTAAGTTCAGAGGTTTATGGAAGTTGTGAGATGCTTGGATTTGAACCGCTCAATCTGGCAAACGAGGGTACTTTTGTTCTTGCTATTCCCAAAGAATATGCACAAAGAGCGCTTGAAGTACTTCATCAGTTTGAAAACTCTTCAAATGCTGTAGCAATAGGGAAGGTGAGTGATGCTTATATTGCAAAGGTGATCTTGAACTCCTCATATGGGACGAAAAGATTTTTAGACCTGCCTACAGGCGAACTACTTCCGCGTATCTGTTAGGAACAATATTAGATGAGAATTCTTATAATAGCTACCGTGTTCAACTCTTTAACGCAGAGGATTTTTTGTGAGATGAGAGAGCTCGGATATATTGTGTCTGTACAATTTGCCATCAACGATGAACTGATGCAAAATGCAGTAAAGAGTTTTCATCCAGATATCGTTATCTGTCCCTATCTAACGAAATTCATTCCTGAGTCAATATATACAAACATTCCGACATTTATCGTTCATCCTGGTATTTTAGGAGATAAAGGTCCCCATTCTCTCGAACATGCGCTTTTTGATGAAAAGGATGAGTGGGGCGTGAGTATCATCCGAGCAAACGCAGAGTTTGATGGCGGAGATATTTATGCTTTGGAAAACTTTCCTATGCGCGATACGAAAAAAGCATCTATATACAGACAAGAAGTAAGCACGGCGACATCCAAAGCTCTCAAAAAACTTTTAAAAAATCTCCAAAACAGCTCGTTTGAGCCAATCAAACAGTTATCCACACCTATGCATAGAAAAATAACACCTTTAGAAAGAGCTATCGATTGGGAAAAAGATACTACGAAAAAGATCATTCAAAAGATCAATGCTTCAGATAGTTTTCCCGGAGTACTTGATGAGTTGTTGGGAGTGAAATGTTATCTGTTTGGCGTACATGTAGAAGGATTTGAAGAGGATGAAAATCTAAGAAATCTTGCCAAAAATGCACAGATAAAAGAGATATTTGCCAAAAGAGACGGTGCAGTGTGTATCAAAACAATTGATGGAGCGGTATGGATATCGCATCTCAAAGAGGTTTTAAAGTTTAAACTGCCTGCAACTTATGTGTTAAAAGAGAAACTCAAAGGGATAAAAGAGTCGAGAATCCCACTGATCATGGAGAATCATAGAGAAACATTCTATGAAATTTATACAGAAATAAAAGGTGAAGTGGCGTATCTTTATTTTGACTTTTATAACGGCGCTTTTAGCTCTGAACAATCGATTCGTCTGAAGTATGCCGTAGAATTTTTACAAGAAAGCTGCAAAGTGCTCGTTCTTATGGGTGGAAAGGATTTCTTTTCAAACGGCATTCATCTAAACATCCTAGAAGATAGCAAAAAAGCGGGTGAAGACGGATGGAGCAACATCAATGCTATGAATGATATGGTACGCTCAGTCTTGATGTCGGACGATATTTTGACAGTGGCCGCTTTTAGAAGTGGAGCAGGAGCGGGAGGCGTCTTTTTAGGTTTGGCTTGTGATTATATAGTTGCAAGAGAAGGAGTCGTCTTAAATCCGCACTATAAAACCATAGGACTTAGCGGCAGTGAGTTTCACACATATACACTGCCCGCAAGAGTGGGAAAAGTAAAAGCTGAGGAACTCTTAGAAAATGCTTTGCCTCTTACGGTCAAAGAAGCGAAAAAAATAGGTTTAGTGGATGAAGTATTTTGCGAAGAAACGGACACGTTTTATGATGAGCTTGATATTTTTGCCCAGAGCTTGGCAGAAGATGAAGATGCATGGTTTGAACTTCTTGATGCAAAAAGACAAAGATTGCAAAAAGATACCGATCTCATTTTGGCAAAGCATAAAGAAGAACTAAACACGATGTATAGCCAATTCTGGGAGGAAAAGAGCAGTTTTCATTCTCTAAGAAGAGATTTTGTCTATAAAAAATGTCCTCTTAGCACCCCTGAGCGATTAATTTATAAAGGAGAAAAGGATGCATGAATACAGTGTTGTGCAAGCGTTATTGACGCAGTGCGAAGAACATGCAATAGCCAATAATGCAAAAAAAATAACTAAAATCGTAGTGAAGATCGGTGTGATGAGCGGGATTGAGCCCTATCTTTTGGAGACTGCTTTTAACACTTTTAAGGAAACGACTGTGTGTGATGGGGCGGAATTTAGTTTGAATATTCAGCCGCTTACTATAGAGTGTCAAGAGTGTAAAGTAGTAAGTGAACTTGATAAGGTTCAATACTGTTGTCCAAAGTGTCAAAGCATAGATGTCAAGGTGATAGATGGCGAAGATATGTTTTTGATGAGCTTAGAGATGCAATAAGATAAAAAAATTTAAATTAGGATAATAATATGCAAGGATATTGGGAAGAATATATAAAAATCGTCGATGCACATCCAGCGATGATCTCTTTAAACGTCAGCGTCTCAGAGGATGGTTCACAGGAAGATCACGGCTATGTCGCTTTTGTAAAAGTCAAACTCAACACGAAGACTGAGGATGGATTTGTCTCAAAAGATGAGATTGAAGAGATAACTTTCATTGAAGACCGTTTAGAACTGGAATGTTTGAGATATCGTCATGGACAGTATGTAGGACGTGTTATCTCTCAAGGCAGTATTACGTTTATATACTACTTAAAACTTGATTTTGAGTGGAGTGATACCGTAAATGGATCGATGAGTCATTTTGAAAATTACAGTTTTGAACTTGGATCTCGAGTAGATAGTGAGTGGGAAGTGTATAAAAAACTGCTTTTTCCAACAGACACAGAGTGGCAAATTATTCATAATCATCATGCTTGCGATGAACTAGCTAAAGCAGGGGATAATCTCACCATGCAAAGGGCGATAGAACATACTAGTTATTTTAAAAATCCTGCGGAGAGAGAGATATTTTCAGCGTTTATCATAAGTGAGAATTTTAAGATTCTAAACAATATAGAACCAAGCGTTGAAGTACCAAACTACGGAATAAAATTTTATCGCGTAGATATTCCGTTTTATAATAATATAGATACTCTGACATTAAAGCTCATCGAACAGTCTTTAGAATACAACGGTCAGTATGATGGCTGGGAAACGAGTTTGGTAAAATAGGAGATAAAAATTTGTAATGTTTTCAATTTTTAAAATGAAGCCGTCTTGGTAAGTTTTGAAAAATTGATCCCTTTTAATCCACCTATTTTACTAGCAACTTCTTCGACTTGCGTCGGAGTACCTTTGATCATGATAGTTTCAAGGCAATTATGATGATCAATATGAACATGGGTATTACAAAGTATTTGCGCATCTGTGTTGTGTTGTGCATCGGTCATTCGCTGTAGCAGTTCACGTTGATGATGATCATAAATAAGCGTTAATACTCCGATAACTGTCTCTTCACTACTATTCCAACGATCTTCAATGAGTTGCTCACGAATCAAATCACGTACAAATTCAGAACGAGAAACATAACCTTGGTTGATAATCTGATGGTCGAGCGATTCAAGAAGCTCTTCAGGGAGTGAAATACTAAAACGGATTATTGCATCATTTGCCATTTAATTCTTCCTTCAATACTATATTAATTTTAATTATTTTATCAAAAATTCAATTTAAATAGCTTAATAAATGAATATTCGTTCATTTTAAGCTTTATTTTAGTATTAGTTATGAATAATACTAAAATAAAATAAATAATACTAATGTATTAAAAGGAAGTATAATGAAATTCCAGTTTACGATTATGTTTGGGTTAGTCACAGCTATACCTATGTATGCTGGCGGAGAGCAAAAAATCAACGATATAATGCTGCCACAAATAACAGTGGATGCAACCAAGGCGAATGCCGATACTTTTGATACATCAGACAGTGCGACAGAGGGCACTGTAAATGCAAAACAGATTGCAAACAGACCTCTTTTGCGACCTGCAGAAGTGCTTGAGACTGTTCCGGGACTTATTGTTACACAACATAGCGGCGATGGTAAGGCAAATCAATATTTTTTGCGTGGTTTTAGCCTTGATCATGGGACTGACTTTTACACTACTTTAGAAGATATGCCCATCAATCTTCCAACACATGCGCACGGGCAGGGTTATAGTGATCTGAACTTTTTGATACCTGAACTAATCTCAGATATTAAATATAAAAAAGGGCCTTATTATGCGAGTGAAGGTGATTTCGCTTCAACGGGGAGTGCGAGTATCGGTTATGTAGATTCGCTTCCTTATGGTATCTCGAGTGTGACAGTAGGGAGTTTTGGCGATAGACGTGTTTTAAATGCTGATTCCTATGATGTTGCCGGTGGTAAATTGCTTTATGCTTTAGAGTATTTTCATAACGACGGTCCGTGGACTCATCCTGAAAGATATGAAAGATTTAATGGTGTAGTGAGCTATGCGAAAAATGATGGGCACAACAGTTATAAGATCAGTGCGATGGCTTACAAAGGAGATTGGGATGCGACAAATCAAGTTCCTCTTCGAGCAATTAATGATGGAACTATAGACAGATACGGTTCTCTCGATCCAAGCGATGGCGGTAATACACATAGATATAGTCTTAGTGCAAAACTGACTCATTACGGCGATGATGCCACTACTACGGCAAGTGCCTATATTATAGATTATGGTTTAGATCTTTTTTCTAATTTTACCTATTATATGAACAATCCTACTCAAGGCGATCAGTTTGAACAAAAAGATTCAAGAACCATTTCAGGGGCAAATATCGCTCAAGTGAGAATAAAAAAAATCTTTGATATGGATAGCATCGAGTCATATGGCTTAGCGGTACGAAATGATTTCATCAACGGAGTAGGTCTATACAATACTCAAAATCGTAATGCACTAAGTACCGTGAGTTATAATAAAGTCAATGAAACAAGTGTTGGATTGTATTATCAAAACGAACTTACTCTAGCTGATAAAGTTCGCGTAATCGGAGGAATTCGAGAAGATTTATATCGTTTTGATGTGACAAATTATACTAATCCTACGAGTTCAGGTGTTAAGACTGCAGCTATTACCAGCCCAAAGCTCAATTTTATTTTTGGCCCTTGGGAAAAAACTGAACTATTTATAAATTCAGGTTATGGATTTCATAGTAATGATGCTAGAGGTGTGATGGCATCTAGTACTGCTGCGACGCCACTTGTTAAAACTATTGGAGCGGAAGTAGGTGTACAAACGCGAGCGATCCAAGGATTACAGAGTTCACTGGCTTTGTGGATGATGGACAGTGATTCAGAGCTTGTATTTGCAGGAGATTCAGGTACGACAGAAGCGACTGGACCTTCACGCAGGATAGGAGTAGAGTGGGCAAACTACTGGACACCTTTTCCTTGGTGTATTATCGATGCAGATTTTACACTCTCACAAGCACACTATAGAAATCCCGCGCAAGAAGGTGGTGCATATGTCCCTGAAGCGATGGAGAAAACAGTATCTATAGGTGCTGAGATAACAGATTATAAAAATTATTTCGGAGGTGCGCGTCTTCGTTATTTTGGTAGTCGCGCTTTGATAGAAGATAATTCTATACGTTCAGAACCTTCAACTCTGGTAAATTTAAAGGTTGGACGCCATCTTGGAAAGAATTTTGATCTTTCATTAGATGTGTTAAACCTTTTTAATGTCCAAAGTTATGATATAGAATATTACTATGCTTCACAGCTTAAAAACGAGTCAGCATCTGTTAATGATTATATGGTTCATCCCGGAGAGCCTAGATCAGTGCGTTTTACATTGACGTATAAGTATTAGAATATACAACAGATGTGACAATAACGAGATTTGTATTTTTCAAGAGAATTTACATTATGTTAACCAAATAATTTATCCATGTATATATCCTATTTGAGTGTAAGGTTTTCTTCTGCAAGACATATATGTTTTTGCATGTCGTACAGATTCCCAGAGAAATTTTCTAATTTTTATACAATATAGTTCATTTGTGCTAGAATAATGATATGAAATCGTTTAACTTTTTAATTGCCATATTTACTATCTTTCTATTCTCTTCTAGTGCTGTTGCGGATGATCAAAATTATAAAGATGCAGGTGAATTTTATGAGATCAATTATCTTCTCTTAAAAGCAATTGCACAAACTGAATCTGGACAAAATCCAAATGCTGTAAACTGTGCAAATAGCAATGGAACCTGCGACTATGGCATTATGCAGGTAAACTCTGTACACTTGTCTACATTGAAAAAAAATGGTATTCCCGTAGATAAGCTTCTTGATGAAAAGGTGAATATTTATATGGGTGCTTGGGTATTAAAAGGCTGTATAGGCAAATACGGATTTACTTCAAAAACGCTCAATTGTTATAATGGAAAAATAAACGGCAATAATTACTATTCAAAGGTATTGAAAAATTATGATATGCTTGCCAAATCAAGTGGACAATAGACCTTTTTACTTCGCAAAATCTTTTATAAAATTATAGACAGAAAAGATGATCTCTATGACGATCAGCCAAATGATAATCCACTCCAAAAACTCACTTGATTTTTGATTTATCATATCTTTTGCAAACTCCACAGACTCTTTTAAATAAGAGATCTTATATTCGATAACATCAAACCTTGATTTGAGCTCTAGTTGCAGTGAAAGCTGATTGTAAAGGGATTCGAGTTCTACATCATCCCATAAAATATCCGGCTTATCTAAAAGATAAAGCTGATTTAAAATATCAAAACGCTCTTTTGCGATAGAGCTGGCAAATTTCATGAGTTTCGCTCTATCTTTTACTTGTAGTGTTTCTATCTTTTCATAGAGTTTTTTACTCTCTGTCATTTTCATTTCAAGTGTTCTCTCCCGAATTTCGAGTCCAACGCTTTGAGAAAGCGCTAAAGAGATGATGGACGCTGTTGCTTTGTCAAACTTATCATATTTAATAGTGTGTTCATCGATGATAGGTTTTGTGTATTGCGAATGGACTACCATCGGATAATCTTGATTGATGAGGGCTGTTTTGTAGTGCTGTGCTTCTTGGATATCTAGTCTTGAAAGGAATGATTGTATCTCTTCAAGAGCAAAATTACAAAAGGTAATAACACCAAAAGATGAGACAAATATCAGCTTATTGTTTGTTATTTCACCAACAAGTGAGTTTTCTATCTTAGAGAGCATCATCCCAGGAAATTCAGCTTCCAACTCATTTTTAGTGACTATTTTTGGAATTTCAATACAGACAAATAAGATATTTACACTCAAAATTAACCCCCTGCTTTTGATTATTGTACCATAAATTTATAGTACTCCTCTTTGATTCTTTTTTCCAACTCTTTGGCGTTTACAAGGTATTTTGAGACAAGATCATGAAAACGTTTTGAATGGTTCATATGCTTGATATGTGAGAGTTCATGGACGATCACATAGTCTATAAGATCACGAGAAAGTTTTAAGAGATAGATATTAAATGTCAGCTCTTTTTTTGAGTCACAACTTCCCCATCTTCTTTTCATTTTTCTGTATTTGATATTTGTAGGATAAAGTCCCATAATACGACTAAAATACTCTACTCTTTCAGGGATATATTGTGAAGCTATCTCTTTATAATAGTTGTCATAAAGAGATGCAATATTTTCATTTGTGCCACTTCTTGATTTTAGTAGTTTCTCTCTTAAAGCCGTGGCAACCTCATGATCGATACTATAAAGCTCTCCAAATATAAGCACTTCATCTTCAAGATTGACATTTGTCTTTTGATATTTTTCAATATGATTGATTTTTTTGACAATCCAAGTATGTTTACTCTGTACGAGTTCACGTATATGCTTCTCAGAGTTTATGGGTGTTTTGACAATAATTTTAGCAGATGGAAGGATATGGATATAACTATTTTTGAGTCTTGGATTATAGGTATAGCTTACATGTAAGCCAAGAATCTCTAAGTTATTCATACAGGATTGGGTCTTTGATACCGGCTTCCTTGAAACCGTTTAATCGCAGTCTACAGCTATCGCAAACGCCACAAGCTTTATCTTCGTTTTTATAACAGCTCCATGTCAGCTCTAGTGGAACATTGAGTTTTTGCGCTTCTTCGACGATCTGGGATTTTTTAAGATGCACAAGCGGCATAAAAATAGTGATATTTGTCTCATCTTTTGTACCGAGATTTATACTTCTTTGCATACTTTCTATGTACTCTTGTCGGCAATCTGGGTATCCGCTGCTGTCTTCTTCAACAACACCGATAGCAATTGCTTCAGCACCCTCTTTTTCTGCAATAGCCGCTGCCATGCTTAAAAAGATGCCGTTTCGAAAGGGCACATAGGTAACAGGAACGCCCTCTTCTATCCCGCCTGTCGGCACTTCTATATTCGTATCAGTTAATGCCGAAGCTCCGAGTTCCTTGAAAAAACCGATATCGAGACTATATTTTTTGCCTACATGCGAAGTGCTCTGCGGCTGTAAGGCTTCGAAGATATTATTGAAACATTTAAGCTCTTTTTTCTGTGTTCGTTGATCATAATTGAAATGTACCGCAATAATCTCATAGCCTAAATCACGCATCATGTAAGCACAAAGAGTCGAGTCCATTCCGCCACTCATAATGCAAACTGCTTTTTTATTTTTCATATTTTTCATAGCCTTATTTTAACATATTAAATCTTTTGAGTATCACATCTGCAACTCGAAAAGAGTTGGCATAAATCGTCCATGTGTAGGGAACACTTCCACCTGTCGGCATAAAAGAAGCATCTGTGATGTAGAAGTTATCCAGTGCATGCGTTTTACAGTTTTTGTCTAAAACTGAACTTTGCTCGTCATTTCCAAAACGGCACCCCCCAGCGACAAGATTTGGAGGAGGAGCAGAAGAGATAGAAGATGTAACATTTACAGCACCCATATCTTTTAAAACTTTTACCGCTTTTTGAGCTAAAAACTCACCAACTTCGATGTCTCTTGGATGGGAATTAAGGCGTACTTTTCCAACGGGAACACCCCATTTGTCTTTCACCTTTTCATCTACACTGACAAAACAGTCATCTGTCGGTAACCAATCATTAAACACTTCAAAAGTGAACTTTCTTGATTGCATAAAGGCAAACTGTATCTTTTTTTGTAGTGCCTCACCCCAGACAAGATTTGAATCTTTATCATAAACTTCTCTCATCGCGCGGCTTGTAGGGTTTGCATGTTCAAATAAAAAGTCGATTGTTCCACCTTTTATCTTTTTGCTATTTTTTGTATATTCATACCAGTCTTGAAGTGAACGGTTGACAAAAGCACCGCGTGTAAGTAGAACATCACGTTTCTCTTTTGGCAGATTTGCAAAGGTAAACTGCCCCTCTCCACTGCCTCCAGCGGAAAATATAAGGTTTTTTCCCACTTGGTTAAAGTTATTTAAAAGACCTTTGGGAAAGTGGCTATTTTTGGAGTTTAAAAGAAGTCTGGCAGTTTCGATGGGTTGTGCGGCTAAAACGAAGATTTTTGCCCTAACGAAAAATGGTTTTCTGTTTTTATCATAATAGTATATCTTCGTTACATGTTTTGCATCTGTGTCTATCTTATACACAAAAGATTTACTTAAAATTGTACAGTTGCCTGTTTTTACCGCTTTATCTAAAAGAGCAGATCGGGCATTGCCTTTGGCTCCCGTCGCACAGCCGTAACTACCACAAAAGTTGGAGTAAGAGCACCCCTTTCTTTGCAGTGTATCATAAGGTAAAACAGCGCGTGCTGTAGGAATTGAATGAAATCCAAGATGCTTACATGTAAGGTCAAACCAAGAAGAAATGGGATGTTCCCAAGTTGGTTTAAATGGATAATCTTTTGAAGAACGTGGCTCTAAAAATGGATGTTTGATAACTTTCCCTGAGACTCCTACGACTTTTTCTACTTTGTCATAATAAGGCTCCAAAGTTTTGTAGTCAATCACCCAGTCAACAACATTGGCACCCTTAATCTTTCCATAGACAGAAGCCATTTTAAAATCATTTGGCTTTAAACGGTGAAAATATCCGCTCATAAGATTTGATGAACCACCAACCATAGAACCGTTCCAGAAATTCCAGTTGCTGTTTTTGGCTTCCACACTTTGCCATTTGCCATTGTCATCTTGTGTTTCTACAACGTGCTGTTCTTCACCCAGCGGCGGTGTATAGATATCACGGCGGCTAACAGCTAGTTCATCTTTGAAAAAATCTTTTTCAGTATAATGAGGTCCTTTTTCCAAGACGAGCACCTTTTTCCCAGCACGAGCGAGCTCATAAGCTATTGGCGCACCGCCTGGACCACTGCCGATGATACAAACATCATACATAAGTATTCACCTTTGGTGGACGGGGTAAACCACTCTCATGCTCCACCCATTTCCATCCTATTTTATTGATATTTGCTCCATACACAGGATCACTAAACATCGCTTCAAAAGCAAAATTCATAAGATGCCACAGCCAAGTATCACCCCACTGTTTTAGAGATATTTGTTTTAAAAGGGTCTCTTTTTGTGAAAGTGTCAGCTCTTTATAGTTTTTCATATAGCTGTTTTTTGAAGTCTGATTGAGCCATTTTACGCCATCTTGGAGTATCTGTTTGGTTTCATCTTTAACACGAGGATCTTTCATAAGTGCTTGAAAAAAACCTATCAAATTAAAAGAGTGTACAGAGGGCATAGCGATATTTGGAGGGAAAAGCTGTTCTAATACGCTTGCAATAGTCTGATAAGGTTCCTGTATAATCCTTACATGTAAAGCATAGTAGTGAAGGTCTCTAGCAAAGGCACTAGAACCAAGTAACAGTGCGGAATATTTGATAAACTCTCTTCTTTTCATTTCGTAATAGTAGCATAGAAGATTTAACCTTTTGAGTGTTTAGCCGATTTAAAAGTGTGCAAATACTCTACAAGGGGAAATATAATGGATTCAGTAACTAATTCACAAGCTCCTGTTGGGGCACAGATGTATGCCATGAAAAAAAGTCGTGAGGTTGATGAGCAGTCTATGGCAAAGATTTTGGATAGTGCTACTACTCAAAGTAAAAATATCCAAGATTCTCAAGCTCGTGATATGCAAATGCAACAATCTACTGCGCAAAAAACAGGTTTAGGCCAAAGCTTAGATTTAAAAGCATAGTTATTTACAGGTAGATGATTCTATCTGTATTAACTTTTTTCAACCCTTTTACAACTCCACTTCGATATAATTTCTTCATGATTGATTTTGATAACAGAACCCCACTTCATTTTGAACTTACAACTCTAGAACGCATGGCTTGTGACTTTACGGATCAAGAGATTGAACTTGTATTGACAAATAATGAAGAGATACAAGCAATAAACAAAGAGTTTAGAAATATAGACAAGCCTACTGATGTTTTAAGTTTTCCCTATGAAAAGATGCCTTTTTCTCCACTTGGCAGTATTATCATCTCTTACGAATATGTGCAAGATGTTGCACAAAAACTCCAGCATTCTGAACAAGAGGAGTTTACACTTTTATTTATCCATGGATTGCTACATATTTTAGGTTTTGATCATGAAGTAGATAGCGGAGAGATGCGCCAAAAAGAGAGTGAGCTTATCAAACAGTATAATCTGCCTGATAGCTTGATTG
Source organism: uncultured Campylobacterales bacterium (assembly GCA_903885085.1). Lineage (GTDB taxonomy): Bacteria > Campylobacterota > Campylobacteria > Campylobacterales > Sulfurimonadaceae > Hydrocurvibacter. The sequence continues at coordinate 30,162 of CAISHH010000125.1, read as the reverse complement.
TTCGTACAGAGGGATAACGCTTAAAAAGGTTTACTTTAAGTGACTTGCTTGCTTGTTTTCCCAAATAGAGTGTAGGAATGCTGCTGCAATAAGTACTATTCCTATAGTTCCTGTTACAGCTTCACTAACATGCATCATAATTTTCATAAGCATAATAACTGCTAAAATTCCGATAGCATAATGAGCACCGTGTTCAAGATATTGAAACTCTGAAAGCGTTTTATGTTCTACAAAATACAAAGTAATACTTCTTACAAACATAGCCCCCACACCAAGACCGATCATAATGATAAAGATATTACTTGAAAGGGCAAAAGCTCCGATAACACCGTCAAAACTAAAACTTGCATCTAAGACTTCAAGATAAATAAATCCTGCTATACCACTTTTAACTGTATCAGATGAGAGAAAATGATCGAGCATTCCTAGGAGAGAGTGCAATAACACACCATACATAAAAGCTAAAATAACTTCAAAATCCTGTGTAAGATGTCCAAGAACAATACCTATGAGAATTGCGATAATTAACTCAATATTTGCAACTCCAGAAAACTGTTTTAGCATTTTAGAATCTTCAATAAGTTTAAACCAAGTAATCTCATGCTCTTGGAAAAAGAAATCTAAAAAGACCATAAGTAAAAATGCTCCACCAAATGCAAAGATCGTAGTTTCTGTGCTTTTTAGTATAGCTTCATATTGATGAGGTTCATTGATTGCTACATGTAAGGTTTCAAATAATCCCATTCCTGTTACGATAGAAACGATAGCAAGTGGAAATAAAAGACGCATACCAAATACGGCGATAGGAATACCAAAGAGTATAAATCGTTTCTGCCAGATTGGATCCATCGTATCTAATATTTTGGCATTAACAACAGCATTGTCAAATGAAAGTGAAATCTCTAAAACAACAAGTAAAGCGGCAATATAAACGCCCTCAAAACCGCCTAAAAAATACCCGCCTAATAAGCCGAGACCTAAAATTATAAATGAACTAATGAAGTATCGCATACTAACCTTTTAATCGTTGTTTTTGATGTAACCATTTTCTAAAAGTTTGTCATAGATCTTTGAGACAATCTCTCCAGCAGCATTACCGCCATGTCCGCCATGTTCGACTAAAACAGTAACGACAAACTGAGGATTTTTATAAGGACCATAGGTAGTCAACCAAGCATGAGAGCGTGAATAATAAGCCATATTTAACTCTTCTGTTCTCTTGATAGTATCTTGTGAGATACCTACAACCTGTGCCGTTCCTGTTTTTCCCGCAATAGTAACTTTTGAATGTATGTAGTTTTTTGCTGTTCCGCCGGGAGAATTACATACATCATACATCCCCTCTCGGATGATACCGATCTTTTGCTTTTCAGTTGGAGAGAGCACTTCTTTATATTCTGGCTGTATTATTTTATCTCCCACTTTTTCTACAAGATGCGGTGTCACAAGTCTGCCTGTTGCTAAAAGTGCTGTAAATCTTGCTACTTGCATCGGAGTTACTAGAAAATCGCCCTGCCCGATTGCAGTATTGAGAGTCTCTCCAATATACCAAGACTGATGATATTTTTTTCTTTTCCATTCACGATTTGGTACAGTTCCAATAAACTCATTAGGAAGATCGACACCAGTTTTTTGACTAAAACCATATCGTAGCATACCTGCACTCATGGCATCTATACCCGTCTTGACGCTGCCTTTATAAAAATAATCATCACAACTCTCACGCACAGCTTTTCTGATATCAGTTTCTCCGTGTCCATCTTTTTTCCAACATCTAAAGTTACGGTTTGAAACTACATAACTGCCCGTACAGTTTACAGTTGAATGTTCATCAAGTGCTGTCGTGATCATAATAAGACCGAGTCCAATTTTTACAATTGAACCTGGAGGGTAAAGACCATTGACAAGTTTATTAGTAAAAGGTTTATCAGCGCTATTGATCAGTGCTTTCCATTCATCGCTTGAAATCCCGTTTGAAAAAGAGTTTAAATCATATTCAGGAAAACTACCCGCAGCTAATACTGAGCCATTCACATCCATAACAACAACAGCCCCCGCTTCATCTTTAAACATTTCGGCGATATACTGTTGTAAGTTCATATCTATAGCGAGTTTTATCTGCTTATTTTCAATCGGACTTTTATGAGAAAGTTCTTCGATCTCCTCATTTTTTGCACTCACTTTAATTTTTCTCTCACCAGCTTCACCCTCTAAGTAGGTGTTATAATATTTTTCGATTCCATTTTTACCAACAGTTCCAATGACAGATAAAAGTGGATCTTTATCAATATCATTTTGATTGGCGTTTGAGACATAGCCAATAATATGGGCTGCGGTATCATTGTATGGATAAAAACGTTTTGGCGCAGATAAAATATGTAAATTCTCTCTTAAATTTAAAATAGAATAAACAGGAATCATCGCATCATAGGGAATAAAATCAGCTACTTGTATATAATCTTGATTATAATAAGAATCATTTTGAAGATATATTTTTTTCATCTTCTCTCTGTCTAAAGAGGGAATATATTTCATCAAAACATTTAATTCAGTATCTAGCAAACTCGTGTCATCTCCACTGATTAAGTGAGGAGCTATCTCTACTTTAAAGCCTAGTTTGTTGATAGCAACGGGATTATTATTTCTGTCTAGGATTTCTCCGCGTACTGGCGCAGTCAAGTCTGTTTTTATAGTATTTCTATCAGAAAGATCTTCATAATAGGCATTGTGCGAAATAGAAAGATAAAAAACTCTTACGATCAAGGCAACCCAAGCTAGAGCAAAAAGTGTCAATATTATTTTAAGTCTCAATGAAAATACCCTTTAACTCTAATCTTTAAAAATCAATAGCAGAAAAAACTCAACAGCAATATAATAGATCACATACCAGCTAAACTCTGGTTCATTTAACAAAAATGTCTGTGCAAGTGTGTAGGAAAAAAAGTAATATCCGACATAAGCGAGCAAAACCATCAGTATCTTAGTGCAAGCAACACACTGGATATACTGATCCATTTTCAAAATAAGAAGCCTATAAACCAAAGTAAAATATACGATGGAACTAAAAAGCACATAACCCTTTTGCGCTTCAAAAAACATCAGAGCAAAAGAGGTGGCAAAAAGTGTAATACTGTCATCATTTTTGATTGAATTGATAAAAATTACAAACATAACTGCAAAAAAAGGCGGCAAAAAAAGATAGATGTCGCTTAGACTCTCATAAACTAAAAATATTGCAAGAACGAGAACAATATTTAAATATTTTTGATAAGTGATATTTCGTTGCATATTGGAAAGTGTTTGCATTTTATACAATCAGCCCAAATCTTATGATCGGGTAAAGATTCTTTTGGAATCTCAATAAATCCTAAATTTTCAAAAAAACTTTGTTTATAGGTAAGTGCTAAAACTTGCTTTAAGCCAAGAGATGCAGCTTCATCTAGAGCTCTTTTAACAATCTTAGAGCCTATATGCTTAGCTCTGTAGCCATCTCTTACTATTAAAGAACGGATCTCTGCAAGAGTGTAAGAGTGTACATGTAAAGCGCAAAAACCTACAAGCACTTCTTTATCAAAAGCCAACATATAGGATCTGATATTTGTTGCTATTTCATCATTACTTCTTGGTAAGATAACACCTGATTCAACTTCAGGTTGTATCAGATTTTGCATCGATTCGATGTCGCTAAGATAGGCTTTTCTATACTCTATCATCGGTCATCTCCTCTTTTACAACTTCATAGATTACAGAAATGAGTTTTGAAATCCCGCGCTTTTTACTGCTTGAAACCATCAAAGCATCTGGAAATTTCAGTCTTAGCGCACTCTGCTCTTTTTGATTGAGTTTATCTATTTTTGTAAACACTCTTAAGATAACCTGTGATTGATCCACAATTTCATCTAAAAACTCTGAAACTCCCGCGTCAATCTCAAGATCAGGATGACGACTGTCAATAAGATGAACAAAAAGCTTTATTTGCTCTCTTTGGGCGATATAATCAGTTAGATTTTTTTCCCAGTCATATTTCATTGACTTAGAAACTTTAGCATATCCAAAGCCTGGAAGATCCACTAGCCTTGCATATTTTTTTTCATTTAATTCTCTATCGATAAAAGTGATATCAAAATAGTTTATAAGGCGTGTTTTTCCAGGTGTTGAAGAAACTTTCGCAAGACCTTTATGATTTGCCAGCGCATTTAAAAGTGAACTTTTTCCTGCATTTGAGCGAGCCATTAAAACAATCTCATTTTGTTTTTCTGAAGGAGGTGCTTTTTCTATATTTGGAGCAGATGTTATAAATTTGGCTTCGACGATCTCAATCATTATTTACTCTCATTCTGATCTTTTAGATGAAAAATCATAACTACAGGCTCTTTGTTGGCCCCTTGTGCTAATGCTTTACCAGTAATAGTATTTAATATGACTTTATCTCCATCTATCTGTTTATGTTCATTGAGTTGGCGCAGATGAACGTTGGTATAAAATTGGTACTCTTTTATCTTTGGCATGTAGACTACTTTTTGAGCTTTTCCTGTATATATCGAGCTATTTTCTGTTTTTACAAAAAATGAGACATCGCCCTCTGCAACCATTTTTATAGGATCATGTTTGTCATCTGTATAGATAGTTACTTTAGTGGCATTGAGTTCATCAGAACCTTTTGTCATTTTAACATTGCCTGTAAATATACCTATTCCTTTTTTTTCATCGCCATCGAAAGCATTTGAAACAACTTTTAAGTCATTACTTAAAAGAACGGCTGAAGAGAGTAAAAGTAGAGTAAAAATCGTTTTTATTTTCATTATTTTCCATTGTCTTTGATTTGATACGTTGCAGATATCTGTTGTGATTGTACGCGATTTTCTTTGCTATCAAAAATTAGTTTTGTCCCCGTGATTTTATCATCATTTTTGTATAAAGTATATGTACTTGGTGTTTTAAGGAAGCCTGTATCTTGATTATATGACGCTTTGTCTGTTTTAAAAATCAGTCCATCTGATCTCGTGTAAACAACATGATCTTGCATGTTTACGATATTGTCTTTATAAACACCGAAATCTGAGAGAATATTTGCTGTGTATTCTTTTGTATTGTCAGTATAATTTATATCAGAAACTTCATATCTGTCTTTAAATTTATACCCTTTTAAGCCACTAAAAACACTTCTTAATCCATTTTTATCCATGTCGTAAATGGTAAAATTAAAAAGTTCAAGTTGTGCTATCTCTTTTGTTTCAAATTGTTGTAGTTTTGTAGGATTGAAAAATAGATATATCATGGCTAGGGCCGTAAATATAAATATAAAAAAGAAATTTATATTCATATCCAAAGAGCCAAATACTGATCAAGTTGTTTGTTTTCTTTAACGACTATATCTATCATTTCGCGAACTGCGCCCTCGCCGCCTTTACTTGTAAGGGTTACATCTACGATATTTTTGACATACTCAGCACCATCTTTGGGTGTAAAACTTTTTCCTACACATGAGAGAAGTTTATAGTCATTAAGTTCATCGCCGATTGCTGCTACTTCGTTCATCGTGAGTTTAAGTTCCTCTAAAAGCTGTTCTAAAACCGCTTTTTTATCTTTGATACCTTGATAAAGATATTTGACTCCAAGCTCTTTGGCACGGTATTCTACAAGCTGAGATTTTCGCCCGGTGATGATCACTATGTCGTAGCCGAGTTTTATCCAGTTTGTGATGGCAAAACCATCTTTTACGTTGAAATTTTTACTCTCTTCACCACTGTTTGAATAGATAATTTTCCCATCAGTCAAACATCCATCTACATCCAAAACCAAAAGCTTGATCATAAAACATCTTTTGTGCTTGGAATACCGACTCTTTCATTGATAGTCGTCGCACGGCGAAGAGCGACGGCGAGAGCTTTAAATGATGCTTCTATGATGTGATGCTTATTTTTTCCGCGTTGCTGGATAATATGTGCGCTGATTCTGGCATTGAACACAAGTGCTCTAAAAAACTCTTCCACAAGCTCTGTATCAAAAGTTCCAACTTTTCCTGCAAGATCTAGTTCATACACTAAAAAAGGACGATTACTAAGGTCTATATCAGCGCTTACACAAGCTTCATCCATAACAACACTTGCATTCCCAAAACGTTCTAGTTTAACAACAGGATAGATGGCCTCAGCCAATAAAGAACCTATTACAATAGCCACATCTTCAACACTGTGGTGATCATCTATATGCGTATCGCCCTTACATGTAATCTTCAAATCTATAAGTGCATGTTTTGCAAAACTCTCAAGCATATGGTCTAAAAAGCCCACACCTGTTTCTATTTTACTCTTTCCCTCGCCATAGAGTTTTAGAGAGACTGTGATATTCGTTTCTTTTGTTGTTCTTGTTTTATTTTTCATATTATTCCTTTACGATAAATGCGCCTCTAAATTTTCCGTTTGCGCTGTAGTCTCTTGCTTCTGCTTCACTTTGAAAGCCTTTTATCCAAACTTTAAAAGCAGTCCTTTCTCCTGGTATATCTTTGATAATTGTTTTATAGCCATCTAAGCCGTCATATTTTTTCTGAGTAAAAACTGCACCTTCTATATTTGAAAATGAAGCAATTTGTAGAGCAAATTCAGTAATTATCTCCTCTTTTGGTCCTTTGTCTAGTTCTTTTTGATTTGGAATAATTTTAGCACCACTTTTCTCAAAACCAAGTATTTTTAAAGAAACCAAAGCAGTCCCTCTTCCGACCATATTGATTCTTGAAGCCGCTTCATTTGAGAGATCAATGATTCTATTATCGACAAAAGGTCCACGATCATTGATACGCACTATGATAGACTTTCCTGTCTCTCTGCTCGTTACTTGGACAATTGTATTCATAGGCAATGTTTTATGTGCCGCTGTCATATCATGCATATCATAAGTTTCACCGCTGGATGTCTGTTTTCCGTGAAAATCTGGACCATACCAGCTAGCACGTCCGTTAAATTCATCTCCAACACTTACAACAGTCGGATAGTAAGTGATACCACGAATCGTGTATGGACGCATCGTTGCTTTTACATTTTGTTGTGAACCCTGATATGAAGAGCTATTTCCTCCGCCATAATATCTTACGCCACGTGTACTACAGCCTGACACAAAAAGTAAAATAAGAGTAAATGTAAGAATTTTATTCATTGATATAAAGCCTATCTCCAGCTTTTACACTGTCATTTTTAATATTGTTTTTTGATTTTATGTACGCTACTGTCACTTTGTTTGCCTTAGCAATCGATTCCAAAGTATCTGTATCTTTGACTAGATAAGCCCCTTTGTCTAAAACGATATTACTTTTAGATGCAACTGGAATTATAATATCTTGTTTGGATAAAAGCTTCATTGTATTCAATTTGTTTAAATCTTTTACGATTTTTGACTGTATTTTATACTTTCCAGAATTTGAAGGTAGAGAATCGTCTTGTTTTGGCGTATAGACAATATACTTTTTCTTTTCGCTATCTCCGTTATATTTATCGTTAAACTCAGAAAGTTTAGCGGAAGGAATATAAATATCATAGCCATTTTCATCCGGAGGGGTGAGATCATAATTTATTTGGCGGTTGAATTTTTTCAGATCATTTTCCGGTAATCCAAGCATATCTGAAACTTTTGACAATGATTCACCGCTGCCAACTTGAACAGCGGTAAGAGAAGGAGTATCGAAGCCGTTATTAGAATCATCATTTTCATCTCCTAGTAAACGTCCTTCATTATTTTCCACCATGGCTAGAGCCAAAATTTTTCTTATATATCTGCGACTTTCTGCAGGAATATATTTTTTCTTTTCATCTAAAAGTACATGTAAATTATCTGTGCCGGCTTTTTGTATTGCGCGACTAAGATATCCGCTTCCACAGTTGTAGGCTATAGCGGCAAGATACCATTTTCCAAATTGGTTATGTAAGATACTTAAATATTTTGCGGCAGCTCTTGAAGATTTTACAAGATCACGTCTCTCATCAACATATTTATCAATACGAAGATGATAACGCTTGGCAGTTTGAGGCATAAACTGCCAAACTCCACCGGCATTTCTAGCAGAGTTAGCCTTAGCAGAAAAATTTGATTCCGCAATAGCTACAAACAAAAATTCAGGCGGGACTTTATATTCATTTAACACTTCTCTAACATTTGGAATAAATGCAGAAGCATCTCCCATGTCTTGAAATAAACGATTATTTTTATATTTTATAAATTCAGAAGATTGCATTTTTTTAAGTTGTGAGTCATTTAAAAAAGAGGGATCAATATCAAATGTTTTGAGAAGATCAATATCTTTATATTTTTCCGAACTCGTATTTGGACCACCAAAAAGAGCATACGGAAGCAATAATAAAACTAAATACTTGAGCATATATAAACTTTCTACTTTAAGATAGGGTTAATATTCTATCTTAAAATAGCTAATGAGCCAAAAATAGACCCCAGAAAGTGTGTAAATATCAGGAAATATGAAATAAATTCATAGCATTTGTAGTAGTTATTTTTTCTATTTCTTTTCGATCAATAATTAAAAGTTCTGAAATTTTTTCTACTACAAAGCTCGTATATGCGGGCTCATTACGCTTGCCTCTATGAGGAGTTGGTGTAAGATATGGACCATCTGTTTCAATAAGTAGTTTTTCAAGTGGGATTTTTGGTAACACATTAATGAGTTTTTTTGCATTGCTAAAAGTAACGACCCCTCCAATACCAAAATAAAAATTTTGTTTTGCTAAAGATAATAGCTCTTCATCAGCATTGTAACAGTGTAAAACACCTCCTACAGTGCTAGCGTCTTCATCTAAAAGTATCATCTTTGCGTCATGAGATGCATCACGAATATGGATGATAAGAGGCTTATTATATTTTTTGGCAAGTCGTATTTGAGCTCTAAAAACTTTTTCTTGTTGCTTCTTTTCACTCTCTTTTTCTTCTTGGGTTCCTTCTAGCCTGAAATAATCCATGCCACATTCGCCAATAGCAACACATTTTGGATGATGTATATATTGCTCAAATATCTCTTCATTGAAGTCATTCATATCATAAGGATGCACACCGATTGAAAAATAGATATTTTTATGGTTTTGGGCAATTGTCACGGCTTTAGAAAGTGTCGAAGGATCTGCTCCGGGGATAATGAATCTTTCTACATTGTTTTCATACGCTCTTTTAAGAACATCTTCAAAATCATCATCATATCTGACATCATCAAGATGTATATGGGTATCTATGATCATTTATCTTTTCCTTTTTGATTCTTTCTTAGATTCTTTACATGTAAGATATTTTTTACCATTAAAATAATAAAGAAAATAGAGCCTAATAATGACCCAAGTGCCAAAACAATACTATCAGCCATATAAAAGTTATAGCTTAAAATGAGTAAGACTATGGAGATTATAAAACACATTTACTCATCTCCAGTAGGTCTTTTGCAAAAAGTTTTGCTTCATTTGTTATACTCTCACCGCTGATCATTCTGGCAATTTCATCTATTCTCTCAAGCGGAGCAAGTGGCTTTACGAAGCTCTCTCCATCAGATTTATGTACTAAAAAATGCTGATCTCCCATAGAAGTGAGTTGAGGCTGATGTGAGATAACAAAGATCTGAAATTTTTTAGAAAGATATCTAAGCACCTTTGCAACGCTCATAGACTCTTCGCCGCTGAGATTTGCATCGATCTCATCGAGCATAAGTACTCCGCCATTTTCCTGAGCGGATTCTGACTTTATAGCTAAGATTGCTAAACGCAGACGGTTGAATTCTCCCGTACTTACTTTGTCCAGAGGAGTTTCACTTAAAACTATCTCAACAAAATCTTGACCAGAATTTCCAAGCGGAATCTCTTTGAGTTTGATACTCACTCCTCGAAGATAAAGCTGTGTCACATAACTATTAAGATCTTTTGTAAAATCGCCAAGAGCACCTTGTCTTAGCTGAGTCATCTTGTTTGCATCTTCTGTAATACTTACCTGTAAACTACTTTTTAAATCAACCAAGCTGTCTTTTGTAATCTCAATATTGTTATAACGCTCAAGCTCTTGAAGTTTGAGTTTTTTATATTCTAAAGCCTCTTCTATCCCGCCGTATCTTCGCTTGAGTGAAGAAAGTGCTTCGATGCGATTTAAAACCTCTTCAACATCAATATCTTCAAGATTGGTAAACTTTTGTGTCGCTTCATCCAAATGAGCTCGAAGCTCATTCATCGCATCATCAAAAAATGAACTCTCAATCTCTAAAAGTTCGAGAGCGGAAGCAACAACATGCTCATAATCAAATATCTTATTTGCTTCTTCTATTTTTTTAGTTGATTTTTCTTTTTTTGAAAGTTCTTTTTTTATCTCCAAAAGTGCTTCATCTTCGCCTGTTTTTGGATTGATATCATCAATTTTTTGTATCTCAAAAGCGGCAAACTCTTTAAGCTCTACGATACGCTTTTCCTCATCTTCGATCTCTTGCAACTCTTTTGAAACTTCGAGATACTTTGAAAAATTTGCTTTAAATCTCTCTTTTATTGTTTGGATATCTGCATTTTTAACACGATTATCCAAAATCTCTAAAAGATTTTTGTTTTCAAAATCACTATAATCTTTGAGGCTTAAATGTCGTATATAATTTGAGCCTATACCCTTAATATCTTTTTTTGAGATACTTTGATTATTGATAAAAAAGCGTACTTTCTCTTTTTTTATCTGTCTAAAAACATTGATATCCTCATTTTCTATACCAAAATCATCACCTAATATATTCCAGTTTATCTGAGATTCACAAAGGGCCGCACCGCCATCGGATAAACCAAATGTACTAAGGATAGAATCCATCAAAACTGATTTTCCACTTCCACTTGGCCCCGTAAAGACGATAAGTCCGCGAGAAAGGTTCAATTCAATATTTTTAAAACTGAGATAATCTTTAAGATAAAAACGTTCAATCACGCCCTATTCTCCCCATCTGAGTTTCTCTTTGAGAACATCAAAGTAATTAAACTCTTTTTTGTGGATGAGTTTTGCTGGATTTTTAGCGAGTTTGATGCTTATAGTATCGCCACTTCCAAACTCATGCATATCTTGTCCATCAACGATAAGAAGTGCAGATTTATCAGGAGTTTTCATATCTATAGAAAAGTGCCCAGGAAGAACAACTGGTCTTTGTGTGAGAGAATGGGGACAGATCGGAGTGAGAGAAAATACATTTGTCAAAGGAAATAAAACTGGACCGCCGGCTGAGAGATTATAAGCCGTTGAACCTGTTGGAGTCGAGACAATAACGCCATCTCCATAGTAAGTATTAAACGCTTTATCATCCACCAAAGTCTCTATACGAATCATTTTTGATATAGAGGGACGAGTAAGCACGATATCGTTAAATGCATAAATAGTGCCTTCTGATTGGGCAGTTTTAATCGTTGCTTGTAAAACAGATCTATGATCAATACGAAACTCATTTGTAGTCAAAAGCTTTACAAAATCTTTCATATCGTCGATGGAAAGATCAGCTAAAAAGCCAAGTTTTCCAGCGTGGACACCTAAAATAGGAATCTGATATTTATAAGAGCGTCGCACAACAGAAATAAGTGTGCCATCGCCTCCAATACTGACTAAAATATCACATTTTTGACAAAGTGTATCAAACTCTTGACCCATCACATCAATCATTCCGCCACTGATGCTATCAATAAAAACTTCTATATCGTGAGCTTCAAATAAGTTTTTGATATCGTAGAAAACATCTTTAAGTTCTGGAGTAGAAGGTCTTAAAATAATGCCCACTTTTTTTATATTCATTTTTTTCAAACAAGACTCTTTATGGCTTTTTATTGGTTTATTATACACTTTTTATTTTTTTTGCCAACTTATCTCTAAATAGTAGTCTTAATTTCAAGAAAAGCTACAAAGTATGACAGATTGACATTTTTCAGCTCTAAAGGCTACTTTTTAAACTCAAGCTAACTTTGTTTTTTTCCCTATCAATTGCTATCACTTCGATGTGCGAAAGATATTGGTTCAAGCTCACAGCCTCAAGCGGATGAGAAACTCTTTTTTCGCTGATCTTTGAGATATGGATCAGTCCGTCATTTTTAAGACCGATATCTACAAAAGCCCCAAAATCCGTAATATTTCTCACAACTCCCGAAACAATACTTCCCTCATGAAGCATTGAAATGTCCGTAAGTCCGCTTTTAAAAGCGATGGGTGGTAGTTCCATTCTTGGATCAAAGCCCGGTTTTTTAAGTTCAAATATGATATCTTTGAGCGTTTCTTTGCCTACATGTAAGCTTTGTGACACAACTTTAACCTCTATACTATCCAAATCCACGCCCTTTAGTTTTTCAGCAATCTTATAACTCTCAGGGTGAATACCTGTATTTTCAAGCGGGTTTTTAGCGTCTTTGATGCGGATAAATCCTGCGGCTTGTTCATACGCTTTTTTACCCAAACCCTTTACATGTAAGAGTTCAGATTTTGTTTTAAAGTTTCCATTTTCATCTCTATAAGCGATGATATTTTTGGCCAATTTCTCTCCAATGCCCGCGACAAAAGATAAAAGCGAAGCAGAAGCGGAGTTGATGTCTACTCCCACACGATTTACAAGATCGATTGTGACATCAGAGAGTTTTTTCTCTAGAAGTTTTTGATCAACGTCATGCTGGTATTGCCCTATTCCTAGAGATTTTGGATCTATTTTAACTAAAGTCGCCATCGGATCACGAAGACGCCCAGCGATGGAGATCGCTCCGCGGATCGTTACATCAAGTTTAGGATACTCATCTGAAGCGATTTTTGAGATGCTGTAAATCGAAGCACCCGCCTCTGAGACGATTGTGTAACTGAGTTGTTCCTCTATCTCACTGTTGATTCTTGCGAAAAACTCCTCAGTTTCCCTTGAAGCTGTTCCATTACCAATCGCGATCGCTTTGATATTGTATTTTTTAACAAGCTCTAAAATCTTTCTTTTTGAGTTTTCATAATCTTTCTTCGGCTCTGTCGGGTAGATAACAGCGCAGTCCAAAAAGTTTCCATTTTCATCTAAAACTGCGAGTTTACATCCACTTACAAAGGCGGGATCAACACCCAAAATCACCCGTTTTGTGACAGGTGGAGTGATGAGAAGTTGCGAGAGATTTTTGCCAAAAGTGTTGATGGCTTGTACGTCCGCTTTTTCTTTGAGCTCTGCATGCACTTCGCGCTCGATGGAAGGCAATAAAAGACGTTTGAGCCCATCTTTATAAGCATCAAAAAGCAGTTCTTTAGAGCTTGAAGCATTACGAGGAATTTTATAACTTTTGATATTTTGTTCTATGCGCTCCATATCGACAGTGATCTTCACACTAAGCTCTTTTTCGTTCACACCGCGCATCAAAGCCAGATATCTATGCGATGGAATATAAGCAACTTTTTCACTCTTATCTACAAAGTTTAGAAGTATCCCTTTTTCATTGAAACTTTTACCCTTTTTAATCTCTAAGTTTCCATAACGCGACATTGTATTTCGTAGGTTTTCACGCTCTCTTGGCTCTTCTGCGTAGCGCTCGGCTAAAATATCTTGCGCGCCAGAAATAGCTTCATCTACGCTCTTAAGTGTACCTTTGACAAAACTTTTAGCAAAAACTAAAAACTCTTCTTTACTCATTTTTGCACTTTGAAGTGTATTTGCAAGAGGTGTCAGTCCATTTGCCACGGCGACACTCGCTCGAGAGCTTTTTTTCTCTTTAAAAGGACGGTAAATATCTTCTAAAATTCTCAAGTTTTCGGCTTCTTCGATGCTTTTTTGTATCTCAAATGTAAGTGTTGCTCGTTCAGCGATAAGTCTTTTGACATCTTCTTTACGCTCTAAGAGTTTTTTCGTGCTTGTGTAGATATCTTCAAAAGCACGAAGGGTTTCATCATCCGCTCCGCCTGTGAGTTCTTTTCGGTAACGAGCAATAAAGGGAATAGTAGCGCCCTCTTCTAAAAGCTTTAAGATATTAGAGATGATATCAGGTTTGAGATTTGTTTTTTGAGTAAGAAGGTCTAATAGTTTTTGCATATTTCATCTTTATAACATTTTTACAAATTATACTTACAAAAGTTTAAGTTTCTTTTTCTATAATTCGTTATATCTTACAAAACATAACAAAATTGTATATCTTTTCTAGATTGTTTTTTGCAGTGTTTAGTTTGTAGTTATCGTTATATCAAAAAATAATTAAAGGAATCACCATGTTAACATCTGCAAGAAATACACTTTATGGAACAATCGATTCGGTTGTCAATGGAGTAGTCCAAGCTGAAGTAGTCCTATCTGTAGGATCAGAAAGAATTGTTGCAACTCTTACGAATGAGTCTGTGAAAAATCTAGAGTTGACTGTCGGGTCTAGCGCATATGCTTTGATTAAATCAAGTTCAGTAATTTTGGCAAAAAATAAACCTATGCGTATTAGTGCGAGAAATGTACTCTCTGCAAAAGTTATCGAAGTTATCAAGGGTGCTGTAAATGCCGAAATAAAAATGTCTTTAGGCAATGCGGTACTAACATCTATTATCACAAATGAGTCTTGTACTGAACTAATGATGAAAAAAGATGATGAAGTTTATGCGATTTTCAAAGCATCAAGCGTTATCATCGGAATGCTGTAAGGAGTCTCCTATGAAATTACTCAAATTATCTCTCGTATCTCTTATTTTAGCATCCACTCTCGCTGCTCAAACGATCACAGTTGCCGCTGCGGCCAATATGAAATATGCAGTTACTGATATCGCAAAGGCATTTACTACACAAAGCGGTATTGATGTAAAAATCATTACGGGGGCATCGGGGAAATTAACACAACAGATTATGAGTGGTGCTCCATATGATGTGTTTTTATCAGCAGATGTTGAGTTTCCTGCGAAACTTGAAAAAGGTGGATTTACTACAACCCCATCACAAGTATATGCATATGGTGCTTTAGTTCTTTGGACTAATACAGGGGTTAATCTGGTAAAAGGTGTAGCAGTTGTGGCTGATCCAGCCATAAAAAAAGTAGCTATTGCTAATCCAAAAACTGCTCCATACGGAATCGAAGCGATGAATACAATGCATTTTTATAAAGTTGACGGAGCCGTTACATCTAAACTTATAACCGCAGAATCGATTTCTCAAGCTTCTACTTATGTTGCAACAAAAGCAGTTGATGTAGGATTTGTTGCTAAATCTATCGTGCTTTCTCCGGAGATGAAAAATGTAGGTAAGTGGGTAGAAGTAGATCCAAAATCTTACAACACAATCGATCAAGCGATGGTAGGACTTAAAAATGGAACTCCAGAAAATCAGATAGCAGCAAAAAGATTTTTACAATTTATGTCATCTGCAAAAACACATGAGATATTAAAAGCAAGTGGATATGCTTTACCAAAACAATAAAATAAACAAAGAGGAAATGAAAAATGACAAAACTAAGTGTAGCAACAGTATTCCTTTTAAGTACAGCAGTATTTGCACAAGCAGCAGATGATCTAGCAAGTGCATTTAAAGATGGAACGTTAGAAGGACGTATTCGTATTAACTCTATTGATACGGATTGGAATAAAAACAGTACTAGCAACTGGGGAGCAAATAAAGCTAATGGAGATAGCCGAGGGACAGCTGTTGGTGGTAGCTTAATCTACCAAACTGCATCATTCTATGGTATCAGTGCTGGGGCTGGATTTTATACTACTCAATCTCTTGGCATCTATACAGATGATTTATCAGATGTTGGAAGCAGCTCAAAAGCAGGAGCAAAACCTGCAACAGGTTCAGATCTTTTCGCACGTGGACCGGGAAGTACAACGCATTGGGGAGATGGATATAGCGTCTTAGCACAATCATATCTCCAATATCAAATCGCAAAAAGTAAAGTCAAAGGGGGTCGTTTTTTAATGACCAACCCATGGATCAATCCAAACGACACAAAAATGATTCCTGTTGCTGTTGAGGGTGCAAGTTTTGTTTCTAACGATATTAAAAACACGACTATCCAGCTTGATTATGCAGAAGCGATCAAAGAGCGTGGGATGACTTATTTTGGAAATATGGCAGATACTGGCGATACTCCAGATGCGATTAAAAATTATTATCGTACACATTACACAACACTTTCAGCAGCTAATGGTGGTGGAAAAGATGGTTCAGCTCCAGGTGTAGCTATTGCTGGTGTAACAAACAAGTCAATTAATGCTCTTGAGCTGCAAGCATGGTTTATGGAGTGGCAAGATATCGTAAATCAAGGAAGAATTGAAGCGAACTATGCAGTTCCAGCAGGTAGTGTAATTTTTTCATTTGGCGCACGTTATATTCAACAATGGGATACTGGAGCGGGAGATATTATTAAACCCGGAACAGCTTCCGCTGTCACTACTCCAAGTGGAGTAGCTGGTGCACCAATAAGTAATAAAGGCGATAATAACAATAAAGTCGATACAAACCTTTATGCACTACGCGCTTCAGCAACATATGGGCCTGCAAAATTGATGGTTGCATATTCACATACAGGCTCGGGTGGAGACATGATAGCGCCATGGCGTGGATTTCCAACAGATGGTTATACAAGATCTATGACTCAAACAGATTGGAATGCAAATACAAAAGCGTATAAAGTACAACTTGACTATGATCTAAATAAATATATAAGTGGTGTAAGCACAATGCTCAGCTACTCATTCTATGATCGTGATCCATCAAAAATTGGATATCAATCACAAACAGATCGTTATTATGGAAATGGTGATACAAACCAATACAATGCAGATGTGATCTATAAAGTTCCGTCAATTAAAGGTCTTGAACTCAAAGCTCGTTATATGATTCAACAAAATCAAGTGTTAAATGCGACTACAGTTAAATTAGCAACTGGTAATACTAGCCTTGCATCTTTTTCAAATGGTATTGGCAACGACACTTCAAATCATGAGTTACGTTTAGAAGCAAATTACAGATTCTAAACTCTATTTGGCCCTTTTTGGGCGGATAGAATCAAAAGTCTTTCAAGAAAAGAGCTGTTATAATCTCTCTTGTTTAAATACTTTATACTAAAATTCTACTAAAAAGTTTGAAATAATGATATTACTAACCGATAATGAACTCGAACTCCTCCTTCATGAAGATGTCCCCTTTGGTGATCTTACAACAAGCTCGTTTGCCATAAACCAGCAACGTGCACGTATGACATTTGCGACTCGCGAAGAACCTCTTGTCATCTCTTGTACGGAGGAAGCTGTAAAACTGTGTAAAATGTATGGATTAGATATTGAAAAATCTGTGCCATCAGGAACACTCATATCTTCAAAAACAGTTTTTTTTGAAGTACAAGGAGAGGCTGGAACTATTCATAGATTAT
This sequence comes from uncultured Campylobacterales bacterium, assembly GCA_903885085.1. GTDB lineage: Bacteria > Campylobacterota > Campylobacteria > Campylobacterales > Sulfurimonadaceae > Hydrocurvibacter. The sequence goes on along the minus strand of CAISHH010000125.1, from coordinate 12,829 downwards.
GGAAAACTATTCAAAACCTTCTTGATTATGCAAGTGGTGTTGCGACGTACACATACCAACTTTTAAGCACAGCGCGCTTGGTCAATCCCGATATTATCATAGCAACCACACGTAAGACGATTCCCTTTACAAAAAAGATCGCTATAAAAGCCGTAGAGTCTGGCGGTGGTGTAGCGCATCGTTTGGGGCTTTCAGAGTCGATTCTTATTTTTGAATATCATCGTGTATTTTTTCCTACAGATGAACTGTTTCGCCAAGCTTTTTTAAAAGTAAAAAAAGCGAATCCTGAGAAAAAAATTGTAATGGAGGCTGAACATATCGAAGAAGCCCTCAAATTTGCCGCTTTTGGAGCAGATAATCTACAATTAGAAAAGTTTTCACTTGACAAACTTAAAGATGCAGTTACAATTTTACGCACAGAGTTTCCTCACATAAAGCTTATGGCAACGGGTGGAATCAATGCCAAAAACATTAAAGAGTATGCCCAAACTAGAGTCGATGTTATTGTAACTTCATCGCCTTATAATGCTTCACCAGCAGATATCAAAGTAAGAATCGAGCCATTATGAATATATTACCAGCGACTATCATAGCTATTGTCTCCTCAGAGCACCTTTCATGTGTAGAAGTTCATGTAGGTTTAGACCTGTTTCACCTTTTATTGGTAGAGGTTTTTGATGAAAAACTCCATCTTCAAAAAAACGTTCGATTAGCATTTAAAGAGACTGAAGTGATCCTCTCAAAAGGAGTTATAAACTCGAGTGCAAACGTCGCAGAGGCTACGATACAAAAGATAGAAAAAGGCGTAGTATTGACCCAAGTCACACTGCTTTATGGTACGATGGAGATTAAAACCCTCATTGCAACACCCGCTTTTGAAGCCTTACATGTAAGCCAAAATGACACCATCTCTTGGATGATACAGCCAAGTGAAATCTCTCTTTTATGGAGTACGAATTATGGAATCTGAATTTCTCTCCACAATGACACTGACTTTTAAACTCGCTGCCATAACTACTGCCATACTTTTATTTATCGCAATTCCTCTGGCTTCATTTATTGTCTTTAGTAAGATACGATTTAAAAGTGTTATAGAAACAATTGTCTCGATGCCTTTAGTGCTTCCTCCATCTGTTTTGGGGTTTTATCTGCTTATTGCCTTTAGTCCATCCTCTGCGATTGGCACTTTTTTGGGCGACCGTGGGATTCACCTTGCTTTTAGTTTTGAGGGCTTAGTTGTGGGTTCTGTACTTTTTAGTCTTCCCTTTATGGTTCATCCTATTCAAGCGGCTCTCTCACAAGTGCCGCACTCCATATTTGAAGCAGCCTATACGCTTGGAAAATCAAAGATTCAAACGATGTTTCATGTCATCCTCCCGACTATTCGCCATGGTTTGATCTCAGGTATGGTGCTTGCTTTTGCTCATACAGTCGGAGAGTTTGGAGTCATTTTGATGATAGGTGGAAATATTCCCGGAGAGACACGCGTCGCTTCCATCGCGATTTATGATGAGGTTGAATCACTCAATTATGCAGTTGCACATCAATACGCGCTTACTCTTTTTGTCGTGACTTTTGCTATTTTACTGCTTGTTTACACTTTAAATAAAAAATCGTTTGAAGGAACTCGATGATATCCATTAATATTACAAAAGATTTGAACACTGCAGATGGTGCACTTGAGGCACATTTCAACCTCGATATTAACGAGAATGAGTTTTTAACTCTTTTTGGATCATCGGGTGCGGGTAAGACAACACTTATGCGACTCATCGCAGGGCTTGAAAAACCCAAAAGCGGGAGAATAGAAGTGCATGGAGAAGTTTGGTTTGATAGCGTCAAACGCATCAACCTTCCACCTCAAAAACGCTCTGTCGGGTTTGTATTTCAAGATTATGCCCTCTTTCCAACGATGAGCGTAAAAGAGAATCTTTTGTTTGCCGCAGAGAATAATGAACAGCGTAAAAATGTGGATCAACTCATAGAGATGATAGAGCTCACATCTTTAGCCAATCGTCTGCCCTATTCACTTTCAGGCGGGCAAAAACAGCGGGTGGCACTAGCTCGAGCCTTAGTGCGACAACCAAAAATACTTCTTCTTGATGAGCCTCTCTCTGCGCTTGACCCTGCCATGCGTCAAAAACTGCAAAATGAGTTGGCACTCCTTCATAATAAACTAGGAGTTACAACTCTACTTGTGAGTCATGATATAGCCGAGACCGTCAAACTCTCAAACCGTCTGGCATCAGTTGTTACGGGTCGCATAGTCAAAGTATGCCCACCGATGGATTTTTTTACATCTCATACTTTAAGTGGAAAATTACAACTCATCGGCGAAGTACTGAAAATTGAAGAGGATTTTCCTATCACTGTCGTTACTTTGCTTGTAGGTTCATCTGTGGTCAAAACAGTCATATCATGTATGGAAGCGGAGCAGTTTCAAATCGGCTCACAAGCGATCATCTCTTCAAAAGCATTTAATCCTATTCTTATGCCTGTGCACTGATTTATCCTATAGAAACTTTGTAAAAGGTTTATAAAAATGAACAAAAATAAAAACTCGGTAAAAGGTTTTCTTAGCGGAGGAATGATCGGTATCCTTGGAGGACTTGTTGGCTTAGGCGGTGCTGAGTTTCGACTTCCATTGTTAATATATTTTTTTAACTTTAATGCAATAAGTGCTGTAATATTAAATAAAGCTATGAGTCTTGTCGTAGTTGGTTTTGCATTGCCTTTTAGACTTTCTACGACACCTATTTCAATGCTGGTTGAAAACTCAAATATTATTTTTACTCTTTTATTTGGAAGTATTATGGGTGCTTGGTTTGGTGCAGGATTCGCTGTAAAATTAAAAGGACAAACACTGTATAAAGTAATTTCAGGTTTGCTTCTTTTCATAGCAATAGTGCTTATTATGGATCATTACAGTTTACATCATAGTGGTAATCTATTTCATAATGATCTACTTAATATGGGTGTTGGAGTGATTTTAGGTCTTATAATTGGGGCAATTGCAGCAATTCTTGGTGTTGCTGGTGGAGAGCTATATATACCTACGATTATTTTAATTTATGGTGTAGATATAAAACTAGCCGGAAGTTTATCATTAGCAATCAGTCTTCCAACTATGCTTGTAGCATTTTTCAGATACAGTCGAGATGACAGTTTTAAAGTTTTATATACAATGAAGTCTTTTACCGCTATTTTCGCATTAGGATCTATCATCGGCGCATATATAGGAAGTTTATTCTTAGGAATAATATCACCGAATGTTTTAATCCCAATACTTTGTTTGATACTTTTACTGTCATCTTATAAAATGCTTAAACATAAAGAAGCAGTCTGATAGAATAAGTTTTTTAGCGAGCGTAGGCTCAAATATCAAGCACTGACGTTTATTTTGCTATCAGTATAGTTGCGTTATAATCGCAAAAATTTTTCTTTAGGAATCTAGATTTGAGAACTCATTATTGTACAGACCTAAGCATAAAACACGTTGGTGAAGTCGTTACTGTCGCTGGTTGGGCAAATAGCTACCGCGATCATGGCGGAATTATATTCATCGATGTACGCGATAAAAGCGGATTAATTCAACTTGTATTTGATCCATCAGACAATGCAGAAGCTCACAAAGTCGCTGATAGCGTTCGTGACGAGTTTGTACTTGTTGCAACTGGTAAAATCCGTCCTCGTGGCGAAGGACTTGTAAATCCTCGTCTTAAAACCGGTGATATAGAGATGGTTGTAGATGTACTCGTTATAGAAAATAAAAGTGCCCCTACTCCATTTGTAATCGGTGATAAAAACGTTGGTGAAGAAACGCGTCTAAAATACCGTTATTTAGAACTTCGTGATCCATCAATGTTCGAAACTTTCCGTCTTCGTTCAAAAGCGGCTATTGCAGCTCGTAACGTCCTTGATGCTCACGGATTTTTGGAAGTTGAAACTCCAATTTTGACAAAATCAACTCCTGAGGGAGCAAGAGATTATCTTGTGCCTTCACGTGTGCATAATGGAGAGTTTTATGCTCTTCCACAATCACCACAGCTTTTCAAACAACTTTTGATGGTCGGTGGATTTGACAGATATTTCCAGATTGCAAAATGTTTTAGAGATGAAGATTTAAGAGCTGACAGACAACCTGAATTTACTCAAATAGATGTCGAGATGAGCTTTTGTAATCAAAAAGATGTTATCAAAGTAGCTGAAGATCTTTTAGTAGGGATGTTTAGCGCTTGTGGCGTAGAGATCAAACCACCGTTTAATCACATCAAATACTCTGATGCTATGGAATGGTACGGTTCAGATAAACCAGACCTTAGATATGACCTTAAAATGGTTGATGTTATTGATATTTTTGAGCGTTGTGATAATGAAATATTTACAAATATCGCAAAACAACCTCATAAAAACCGTATCAAAGCGCTAAGAGTTCCGGGTGCTGACCTTGTTTTCTCTAAACGTGAGATGAAAAGTTTTGAAGATTATGTAAGAAAGTTTGGTGCACATGGTCTTGGATACTTTCAGATGCAAGAAGACGGCTTAAAAGGTCCACTTTTGAAGTTCTTTAAGGAAGAAGATATTGCCCTTTTAATCGAGAGAACTGAACTTGAAGTGGGTGACGTTGTTTTCTTTGGTGCTGGTGATAAAAAGACTGTTCTTGATTATATGGGACGTTTTAGAATCTTTATCGCTGAACATGAGAAGATGAATCTTGTTGATAAAGACAAATTTGAGTTCGTATGGGTTGTTGATTTTCCTATGTTTGAAGTGGAAGATGGTCGTGTCAAAGCACTTCACCATCCATTTACAATGCCTAAAGATACAGATAAAAATGACATAGAAGAGATAGAATCTATTGCTTATGATATCGTTTTAAACGGTACTGAACTTGGTGGTGGAAGTATTCGTATCCATAAACCTGAAGTTCAAGAAGAAGTATTTAAGCTTCTAGGCATCGGTGAAGAAGAAGCAAGAGAGAAGTTTGGTTTCCTACTCGATGCACTTAAATTTGGTGCTCCTCCACATGGTGGTTTTGCTATCGGTTTTGACAGACTTATGATGTTGATCTCTAAAAAATCAAGCATCCGTGATGTCATTGCATTCCCTAAAACGCAAAAAGCTTCTTGTATGCTAACTCATGCACCAAGTCCTGTAGATAATGACCAACTCAAAGACCTACACATCAGAATCCGCGAGCAAGTAAAAGCATAATGAGTCGTAAAAAACTATTCCTCATTATCGGAGCTCCTGGCTCTGGGAAAACTACAGATGCAGAGCTCATTGCAAAGCAAAACGATGAGATAACTCACTACTCTACTGGCGATATGCTCCGTGGGGAAGTTGCAAGTGGTAGTGAGCTAGGTTTAGAGATAAACAACTACATTTCCAAAGGTCTCATTGTTCCAATCAAAATAGCGATCACGACTATCGTAAACGCTATCAAAAACGCTCCGACAGATATCATCATTATCGATGGTTATCCAAGAAGTATGGAACAGTTAAACGCTTTGGATGAATATCTGCAAAACGATTCATCTTTAGAACTCAGCAGTGTCATAGAAGTACATGTAAGCGAAGAAACAGCGCGCGATAGAGTCTTAGGACGTGCACGCGGAGCTGATGACAATACAGAGGTTTTTGATAACCGCATGAAAGTTTATACTGAACCATTAGAAGAGATACAAGCTTTTTATAATGCTAAAAATCTCTTACATGTAATCAGTGGCGAAGGGACTATCGAAGAGATTGTTTCTAAGATGGGAAGTTTTATCAATTCAACATTATAGGAGTATATTATGAAAAATTCTATTTTACTTTTAGCGGTAATGGTTATCTTGCTAATCAGTGGATGTTCACAAACTTGGAACGGTGTCAAAGAAGACTCTAGCAACGCATGGAGCTCAACAAAGCAAGCTATTCATAAAGCAACTGAATAAATTTTAGTTGCTATTTTCTATTTCGTTAATGTGATTTTTTTAGTCTCACGATTAGAGACTTTAACTTTTTGCATCAAAATATCGCCCTCTTTTTCATTTCCATTTTGCCATTGAACTGATGTAGTGATGAAATACTCACCATCTCCTACATTTTCATAGGTAAAATGACCTTGGCTGTCGCAGACTCTTTTTACAACATATTGTTCATATTTATCTGGAGTTTGAGTAAACTGGGGAATCCCTCTTGAGAATGCTCTATAACCATGCTCTGTGCTAGAATATATATGTTCCATGCGCTCAGATGAATATGGTGTAACGGGGATCATCCCCACTTCTAGCCCTTCACATGTTACTATTTTCCCACTATTGTTACGCAAATATGCGCTCCCTTTAATAGTACTTTTTCCATGATTTTCATAAAGAAATTTTGTAAGAATTGGATTAAATTTATTTGATGGAGTAAGTGGTTGAACGGAACATCCCGTTATAAATAAACTTGCCATTAAGCTTATAAAAATATAATTTTTGTTCATAATTATCCTTTAGCACCCATTATAACACTTTTTATTTTACAGAAAAAAGTGACAAAGTTATTATTGAAGAGCAGTGAATGTAGTGTTAGATTATATTGAATAGTTACTTCGATTGCATAGATTTATTTAGATCAAATATCTTTAAGTTTTACTGCTTTACAAAGATATTGTTTCTCGTTTGCAACACGTGCACATTTTTTGCATATAAATCTTGGTTGACTCACGATATTAACAATTTTGGAAAAATCTTTCTCGAGATCATCTCGTTTAAGGTCACAAAGTGTTTTCATAATATCCCCTTTTGCGTAACCCAAAAGGGTTACATATAACTCTATTTACTGAAGTCCAGAAACGATAGCCGTTTCAACTTCATCGATATGAGCTGTACCATCGACAGTAATGTATTTGATACTAGAGTTTTTAGATGCCTGCTCTTTATAGTAACCGATAAGTGGACTTGTGAGTTCGTGATAAACTTTTAGTCTGTCTATTACTACCGATTCTTTATCATCATCACGCTGAACAAGATCTTCGCCAGTTTCATCATCTTTACCTTCTACTTTTGGTGGATTGTAAACTAAATGATAAGTTCTTCCACTTGCCAAGTGCGCACGACGACCGCTCATTCTGCTTACGATCTCAGAATCTGGAACATCTATCTCGATGACGGCGTCAATTGCGATACCCGCATTTGTAACAGCGTCAGCCTGAGGAAGCGTACGAGGAAAACCATCAAGTAAGTAGCCGTTTTTACAGTCATCTTCAGCTATACGGTCTTTCACAAGTCCGATGATGATCTCATCTGTTACAAGCTGTCCAGCGTCCATAGCTGCTTTTGCCATTTTTCCCATCTCTGTGCCGGCTTTGATCGCCGCACGAAGCATATCTCCAGTTGAGATTTGGGGGATATTGTATTTTTTAGTCAAAAATTGGGCTTGAGTGCCTTTTCCTGCACCCGGAGCGCCAAGTAGTATAATTCTCATATTTTAAGTCCTATCTGTTTTGTTGTTAAAATTATATACAAATGAGTTTAATCTACTCTTCGTCATCTTCTTCTGTTTGCGCTGATATGATGTCATTCAAGATCTCTTCACATTCATCTTCTTCAATCTCGCCACATTCGATATCAACAAGAATCTCTTTTAAATCATCACGAAACTCAATAAGTTCTTCAAGTTCCTCTTTCGCTTCTTCAATAGACTCATTTTTTTTATCTGCGATAACTTCATAAAGCTCATCCATTCTATCTTCGATATCTGGCAACACACTTTGTTTTATCATCTCTTCGAGTTTTTGTGAAAATAACATTTTCTATCCTTCAATTATTATAGGTAAAATAATACCAAATAGTTGGTTACATGTAAGGCATATATAACAAGATTCTCATTATAATCACTCGTTTTTAAAAGCTATCAAGGATTTTTAATATGTTTAATTTTTATGCGGTTATTATAGGTACAGAGATACTCAATGGAAGAAGGGAAGATAAGCATTTCAGATTTGTTCGTGATCTTTTAAACTCTTACGGACATAATCTTTTTGCGACCTTTATCATAAAAGATGAGAAAAATTTTATGACAGATATTTTTGAGTTGGTAAAAAAAGATGAAAAAGCGGTACTTTTTAGCTTTGGCGGTATAGGCTCAACTCCTGATGATCTTACTCGTGAAATAGCCGCCGAGGTCTTTACATGTAAACCTTTAGTAAGAAATAAAAAGTTTGAAAAAGATATCATAGAAAGATTTGGGGCGGAAGCGTATCCTCACCGTATATTTATGTCAGACCTACCAGAAAATGCCAATCTCATAAAAAATCCTATCAATAATATGTCTGCATTTGAGTTAGATCATAGATACTTTTTTGTTCCAGGATTCCCTGAGATGTCTCATCCCATGATAACTGAGTGTGTCGAAAAATACTTTTGCAACTCTGTGAAAAAGTACAGAAAGACACTTTTTGCTTATACGAGCGAAAACACTTTGATAGATCTTATGAATGAGATTCCATCAGATATGGAGCTTTCTTCTTTACCTATTATAGGAAAGAATGGCCCAGAAGTGGAACTTTCTTTAAACTATTATGATGAAGAAATTGTCAAAAATGAGTTTGAAAAATTTAAAACTTTTCTAGAGTCAAAAAATATCGAATACAAACTTCTTGATTAACAGTTTTCAAGAAATTCGATCATACTTTTTCTATGTGTTTTTTTAGCAAAGGCAAGAGGATCAAGCCCTTTTGAATCCACAGCCTCTTTGTCCGCTCCATTTTCTAAAAGCAACTTTGCAATCTCTTTGCGTCCATAACAAACAGCGCCCATAAGAGGGGTAAACTTGCTTCGCCTGCGCGTAAAATTGACATCAATCCCTGATTCTAAAAGCTTTTTTGTCAAATCAATTTTATTATACATAATGGCATAATCTAAAATACTCACGCCATCTTCATTAAAATCTTCCAAATCAGCACCGCTATCGATTAAGAGATCTATGATCTCATCATCACATCTATATCTAAGCGCTAGAGCCAAAACAGAATCGCCCTCTTCACTACTCTCATTGACATCAACGTTACTTTTGAGATATTTTTTTATACCTAAGTAATCATTCTCTTGTAAAAATTTAATCCATTCATCCATCATAACCACCTAATAATGTGAAATTATACCTTCCATTTTTAACACTTAGCCAATTAATTTTTTTTAAGTATAATTGCAAACAAATCTTAAAAAAAGAGTCTTAATATGCAAATCATAGAAACAAGCGATGCTTTTAAAGCGTTGATAGAAAATATAAAATCCCAAACAAAAGATTATAAAAATCCACTTGCTTTTGGTATTGCAAGAGTTGATTTTGGTCAGTTAAACAGTGATAAAGTGCTTCAAGCAACCTACCCTGTTATCAACTGGAATGAAAATTTTGGAAGTGCTGCTATTTTTATCGAAGCATTAAAAGAGCAAGGAATAGCTGTAGACTTCACACAAAATGAAGTTGTTTGCAATGTGAATCTAGCATTTTTAGAGAACTGTCTTAATGCTTTTACTCCTTACAGCGACGAAGCATATGGTGATGCACATAGAAATATCCAAGTTGTTTCACACCTTTACGCAGAACTAAAAGAAAGCGGATGTAGAGAGGGAGAATTTAGAGTTGTATTTATCTTCAATGACGCTCCATGTGTGAGTGTTGAAGCAACATATCTTAAACTTTATGCTCTTTCTTTAGCAAAAGTTGCACTCAGAAGTATCAATCTTAATGGTGCTTTTGGAGCATTGCCAAATGTTGCATGGTCAGCAGGTGCTCCGATTGAGCTTGAGTGGTTAAGAGAATTTGAAATTGAACTTAAACTCTCAAATACATATCCAAATATTGACTTTGTAGATAAATTTCCAAGATTTTTACAACACATCATTCCAGCGAACAACACGCGTATCTTAGAAGCATCAAAAGTTCGTTTTGGCGCACAGCTTCATGCAGGAACTACAGTTATGCCAGGTGCAAGTTACATCAACTTCAATGCTGGAACAACTGGTGTAAGTATGGTTGAGGGACGTATCTCTTCTTCTGCGATCGTTGGAGATGGCAGTGACGTTGGTGGTGGAGCTTCTATTCTTGGAGTTTTAAGCGGAACTGATGGCAATCCTATTTCAATAGGAAAAAATTGTCTTCTTGGTGCAAATAGCGTTTGTGGAATTCCTCTTGGAGATGCTTGTATCATTGATGCAGGTATTGCTATCTTAGAAGGTACAAAAGTTACTATGTCGGCGCAAAATTTAGAAAAAATAAATCAAGTGAATGCAGAACATACTCTTAGTGGTGAAATTTTTAAAGGTAAAGAACTCGCAGGTCTTAATGGACTTCATTTTAGACAAAACTCTCTTACAGGCGAGCTTTCAGTGAGCCGTTCAACAAGAGAAGTAAAACTAAACGCTGATCTTCACTAGCTTCAAAATTTTACTTATTTTAACTTCAGTTAAATCATTCTATAATGACTCTTTAAAGGGGTCATTGTGATATCTTCAAATGTTTCATCAATTCAAGCTAATCAAGTCTTTTTGAATAGTAATGCTAATAATATTGCAAATGTAAATACTGATGGATTTATACCTTCAGACACACGCCTAAGTAGCACTGGAAATGGAATTATAAGTGCAAATACGCAATTTGCGACTGATAATGGCTCACAACAAAGTCAAACAGATCTTACAAAAGAGATAACAGACCAGATTACTATATCAAGATCTGTTGAAGCAAATGTGAATACTATTAAGACTCAAAATGAGATGTTCGGTTCTCTTTTAGATATCAAGGTTTAAGAGTTAAGATATTCATACTGTCGAGTTTACTTAGCAAACTCCCATTATAAAATTTTTGCTCTTTGCCTATCTCTAAAGTTGAGAAAACTGTTTTTCCTACAATAATTCTTCCATCTTTTCCACCACCAGATATTTTTATTCCCCATAGATTATGCATAACAACTACTTTATTATCATAGACACCTGTATATAAAAGAATATGTCCTTTTTTATGGAGTAATGTTTCAAAAGGGATACCCTCTTTTTTAATAAGCGCTATTTTTGCATCATCGCCAAGTCCACTCAGTGAGATAACTTTGCCAACTTTGGCTTGATAAGAGGAGTTTCTAGGTAACCATATACCAAAAGGTGCAAATAAGTCTCTAAGTGTGGATGAACAGTCTCTCTCTCCATACATTCCTCCCCAACCATAATGGGTATGAACAATTGCATCTACAAGCGTTGTAATATTTTGTTGATTTAATGTCAATACATCAGCGGTTGCGATATTTTTTGGAATTATTATGTGTTTGTAAACGGCACTACTATCAGCCCCAGCAACGATAACAGAAGCATAATAGCTATCATTCGTTTCTTGTAAAATAGGAAATTGCATACCAATCTTACTATAATATAGAAATTGATTTTTATCATCTTTTATAGGAAAGTCATCTACAGTAATAGAGATCTTTTTTGCATTTTCAAACTCTTGGCACTGTTGGTCGGAAAGTAATACAAGGTCATTTATATGAATCCATCCAGATGCATATGAGGCAGAGACGTATGCCCATGCACCATCAAGTGAATAGTGAGAAACTAATATTGGTTCATTGACATGAATAGAACTCTCTTGCAGATAATCAAAGGGAAAACCCTCTCCAGCTTTTCTTGGATCATTAAAAAAAGGTTTATCTGTAGGAAGTGCTCTTAAATTACTTTGTTGCACAGTGATTGCTTTTACATTGATGCTCGCATACTTGTCAAAATTTGTATTTGTATCAAGACGATCTAAAAATGCTTGAGAGATTGGCTCAAGATTTTCTCCATAACTATTTTGAGGAGTATAGCTTTTGAATGGCCATCGTATGCTCTCAATAGAAAATTTTGACAATTGCATATGCCAAGCTCGAAAATAATGTTTTTCATACTCAGATTGCACTTCATAGAGTGATCTGTTTTCATCTAATGAAGTCGTATAAGGCACTGCAGTTTGCGGCAATTCTTTTAAATCTGCGATATCAGCATAGGCCAGAGTATTCACTTGTGAGCACGCACTTAGAAAAAAGAGTAAAAATAAAGACCAAAGATAGTTCAACTGTTTTCCTTATATGCAAAGTACCCTTTGGGTATAAGCGTTAATCAACACTTCCAAACTTACCGACAACTCTTCCAATGAACTCTACTTCTGTAGGATGAACGGTAAGTTTTGAGTATTCTTTATTGTCTGAGATTATATCTATTTTTCCATCTATTCTTTTACTGACTCTTTTAATAAAAAGTCCGTGTTCAGTTCTTATAACGAAAACTCCACCACGAGAAAGATCAGTTTTTTGACGGTTTATAAAAATAATGTCATCATAAGAAAATGTAGGTTCCATAGAGTCTCCGCTTACTTTGATAGCTTCTATATTTTTCATCTGGGTTTGTCCACCCAAGATATCTATAAAATTTTCAGAAAGTTCCAAACTTTGATATCCTTCGTTATCTACATCTCCACCACCGCCAGCTGATGCGCTGACATCATTAAAATATCGAACCATATAAAAACGGTTTGTGGATTCAACAAGACTTTCAGGTGCTTGACCATATAAAAGCCAATTGATCGATATAGCTTTTCGTGCGCAAAAGTCCAAAAGCTCACTAAAAGGCATTTTATCTCTTTTTTTCATGGTTGCAAAATTCATCTGGGAAATTCCAAGAACATCAGCAATATCTTTATCAAATATTTTTTTACCTGGATGTTCTTCTGAGATGATATCTTTAATCTCTTCTACAATTTCTATAAAACTTTTCATGGGAAAACTCCTATCTTATTTATGATTCATATAATAATAAAATTATTTATTTAT
>CAISHH010000124.1 GCA_903885085.1 uncultured Campylobacterales bacterium | reverse complement strand
TTGTATTTGTAACCCATATCTCTCTGCATTATGATGTTCTTCTTGTTTGGTACTTTTCTCAATCCACTTCTGTTCTAATTGATGAAATTCATTTTGTAGTTCTCGCTCGCGTTGGGCAAATGACTCCAGTTGAACAGTTTTCTCTTGCTCTCCTATTAATAATACATCATTCAATGCATCCAGTTTTTGCTGAAGCTCATACATATCTTTATTTTGAATAACTGTATCAGACAGAGATAAAAGTTTGTTTTGTACTTGATCATACCTGTAATAATTTGATTGCTCCAGTAAAAAATCTTCAAAGTTTTTTCGACTGTTTAAATAAGCACTCTGTAAATTTTGATTGCCATGTTTTACACTAAAAACCAATCTTCCTATTTTGTCAAAAAAGAGTCTGGATTGTAAAAAAGGAATATTTTCAGTTAGTGTTCCTGCTTTTAGATACAAATAAAAGTCAGTAAGCAGTGATAATGTGGATGGATTACATGAGGATAATATATTTAAGAACTTTGAACATTCAGCTACTGAGGAATGCGTTTTATATGCTTCAGCATATAGAGTAGAAACTTCGCCAGGAGAAATATTTAAATACTGAGCGTTAAAAGTATCTACATCAATAGTTGACAAATTTCTACCAGAAAAATTTGAATATGTAGCTATTTTAAAAAGATCATTATTCATAAATCCTTTGACCCCATCATAGCCGATAAGACAAACAGGTTTTTGAGTCGCAATACCTTCAAGTGCAACCCGCCCCATACCTGCTACACCTAAAAACTGCTTCATTAAAATGGGTACATCTGATCGAAATCCTAAGAATTCCACGAAATCATTAATATTTTCACTTACTAATTCGCTAATCAATTTCTGCTTTGCAGAGCCATCTCCGGCAATTACAACCCCCGGAATACCGGCAAGATAAGCTTTTTTAATAAAATCTATAATTCCAATAATTTTTGAATCATTTAATCTACTGACGACAAGCCATCTCTCATCTATCGGCTGAGATACAACCTGAATGAATGCATCAAAATCTACAGTATTTTGAGCAACATAAATTAAGCGTTTTTCAAGATATGGTCCAACAATATCTTCTACTTCATGCGAAATTGCTACAATTAAACTCGATGAGGGAATAAGTAGTGAAAAAAATATGAACTCATAAAAAGGACCATAAAATTCTCCGACTGAAACTGGCCCATGCAAAGTAATGACACATGGAATATCTTCTATTTCAGCTGCAATAACACTAGGTATAAGTGATGTAAATGGATGCGATAAAATATAATCAATTTTATGTTTATTAATTAACTGACGTAAGATATCTATTGACTCTAATAAATGCGCTGATGTAGCTGTTGGGTCAAGTATTAGATTTGTAGTAAGCGACGAAAGGTTTTTTGGTAAAAGCGTTGCATTAAAATTCTTACCACATACAAGGTGTACGGAATGACCTTCTCTAAGCATTACACTAATTTCATCATTCAGACGGGTCTCTAGTCCACCAATATCATAGTTTTCTGTAACAATTAAAATGTTTTTAGATGTCAAATTCATTGCTTCATCCTAAGACTCAAATAAAATTCATTTCCTTCTTCTACATCATCAAATACACTTAAATGTCCTTCATCTAAAACAGCAATTTTTTGACAATGTTTACTAATAAATTCAGCATTATGCGAAACCATAATCATGGCTCTATCTTTGCGCTTTTGAAAAAGTTCATACTCACATTTCTCAACAAAACGATAATCACCTACCGCAATAACCTCGTCAATTAAATAACAGTCAAATTCTATAATCATAGATATAGCAAATGCTAATCGTGCACTCATCCCAGAAGAATAGTTACTAATTGGTTCTCTCATATATGCACCCAATTCTGAAAATTCTTCTACAAATCCTATCGCTTTTTCAAAATCAACACCATATACCCTGCATATTAATCGTGTATTGTCTCTGCCGGTCAAAGAGCTTTGGAATGCATCACCAAAAGCTAAAGGCCATGATATAGACATACTACGATGAATTTTACCAGTATTTTGTTTTTCAGCACCACTAATAAGGCGTATCATCGTAGATTTACCGGCTCCATTTCTCCCTAAAATTCCCCATTTCTCCCCAGGTTTTATTTCAAAGTTAACATCATTTAGTATCATGCGATGACTTCGACCATGATGTATAGGATAATATTTAGTTACATTCTCAAGACGAATCATGATATTTCCATTTTACGTATCGCTTTAACCATCAATAGATATCCAAATAAAGTCATAACTAAATTAGCAATAATCGTGTACTCCAAATCATAATACGTTTTCATTGCATCACCATAATAGCCTGAACGAAAATATTCAACACAATCAACAAGAGGAAAAAGAAGTAAATAGTCGCGTAAAGGTTCGGGAATTATAGATGCTGGAACAAAAGCACCAGAAATTGGCAACATAAAGTAGAGGATAACATGGGATATTTTCTCGATAACATCATTCATTTCAGATAATGCCCCCATAATCATGACAAATGCAAATGAAAACCAAGCAATCATAATCCAACCCAATATCATAGATAACAAATCAGCTGGATAATGAGAAATATCCAAAAATAAAAAAGCCAAGAATAGCAATAAAAATGAAGCTGTGACACTCGCAAATTCAAGAATGACTCGTGAGTAGAAAAAATCTATTGGGCGGATCAATCTATGATGTAAAAGCGGTCTATTTGCATCGATTGCCTTAGTTACCCTTCCTGTGGTATTACGCCACAAAAGTATGGTTGAATAGCTAACAATAGCAAACTCTGCTACAGTACCAGTAGAAACTGTTCTACTGTCAAAATAAGTCCATAAAACAGCTATGCCAACAATAAATAGTAAGGGCTCAACAAAAAACCATAAAATACCTATGTTCTCACGTCCATAACGAGTAATAATTTCACGTAATACAAGGGCCCAAATAACACGACTTTGAACTTTAAATCCTCTAAAAAGTGAGTTTTTTAGCATTTTATCTGTCATCATGTTCTTTGACGCCTGCAAGAAAAATGCTTAAGATTCCCCAAACAATAAGCCCCAATATGAAGACTGCAGCAATCGATCGTATCCGACGAGGTTCAACGGCATAATCAGGTATATTTGGCTGGCTAATTCGCTCGAGATAGAGGTGTTTACGCAAAGCTTCATTACGTGCACTTTCCAGTGAAGCAAAGGCTGTAGCAAGTTGTTTACCCGAAAAATCACGCTCCAGCATCAGACGCTCATATTCGGATGTTTTACGAGCCAACGAGACATCACTACCTGCCACTTTTGACGATTCGGAAGCAATCTGCGAGGTAAGATTTGCAATCTTGTTTTTTAGTAAAGCGACCTGCGGATTTTCAGGCGAGAGGCTGATCATCTGAGAGAGCTGCGCACGGGTGGCGATCAACTCATCTTGGATTTTCGACACCAGTTGAAGCTGAAGTGCTGACTGTTTTTCGGGATCAAAGACTGATTTGGCATCACGATAGTTTGACACTGCTAATGAAGAGGATTTTGCACGCATCATTGCACGCGCTACTTCATCCTCAGCAAATCCAATCATATCTGAACGGCTTCGCTCATTGAGACGATTAACCAACCGTTCGCTGATAATAAGGAGATGTTCATTGATGGATCGTGCATCCTTGGCACTGAATCCCTGGACCTTTAATGACAAAATGGATGACTGTGAATCCACTGTGACTTCAGCATGATTTTGATAGTAATGAAACAACCACTCAAAACTATCATTAATCCCAAATCCATTAAATCGGCTAAATGGATCGATTGACGTATTACTGTAAAGTTTTCGATAGCTGAGATTGTGATCTAAAGAGTTAAGAGCATCACGAGAAAGTATAAAATCTTTAACGGTATAGACATCACTGCTGGCACTTGAAACTCCAGCACTTTGTAGCATTGCCCCAAGCCCGGTAGCCACTTGTTTCTCCGGGCTACGAACAACGAACTGCGATTCACTGATGTAAATATCCGATGCGATCATCCCATAATAGATTGATGCAATCAATGTCGGTGCTACGACTGTAGCTGCGAAAAGTTTATGCTTTTTTAAATAATTTACTGCTGATGCCAAAATTTATCCTCGTTTATAATCATCGGTGATACGAATAATATCATCTTCACCCGTGTATTCACCTACTTGCGCTTCGATAAGAACTAGAGGGATTTTGCCATCATTGGCAAGTCGATGGACTTCTCCCATCTTGATATAAGTACTCTCATTGGGATAAACCAGTAAAGTTTGATCCCCTACTGTTACTGTGGCTTTACCACTTACTACTATCCAGTGTTCACTTCGTTGAAGATGTTTTTGTAGGCTGAGACGTTTACCCGGCCTAACGATAACGCGCTTGATCTTGTAGCCTTGAGAATCTTCTAGAACCGTATACGTTCCCCATGGTCTATGCGCCGTGAGATGAATGTTGTGCATTTCACTGTTGCATTTTTTTAGTTCGGCAACAACATTTTTTACTTTTTGGGAAGAGCCTTTTTTCGACACCAATAATGCATCTCCGGTATCAACGATGATCAGATCTTCGACATCGACAGTGGCGATTTGACGACCATCGCATAAAACAAGATTGTTTTTACTGTCAACACTGATATGCTTATCACATGCTGTATTGCCATTTTCATCTTTTGGAAGTTCCTCATACAAAGCATCAAAGCTCCCAACATCGCTCCAGTCGATGTTGCTCTCTATAACCTTGACCCGATCGCTTTTTTCCATCACGGCGTAGTCGATACTGTCTTCAGGAATGGCAAGCATGTCTTCGTGTTTGATTCTCGTCAATCCATTTAGATCAGCATGCTCCATGGCAATTTTACACGTATCATAAATCTCAGGTGAATATTTTGCAAGTTCATCTAAAAAGACCCCTGCTTTAAAACAAAACATCCCTGAGTTCCAGTAGTAATTCCCAGCTTTTAGATACTCCTGCGCCGTTGCGGCATCGGGTTTTTCTTTGAAGCTTACAACCTCTTCCCCGTTTGATTCGATGTAGCCGAATCCTGTCTCTGCGAATGTAGGGGTAATACCAAAGGTTACAAGATAATCTTGGGATGCAAGTTCTCGGGCACGCTTCACGACCTGCGTATAAGCATCTTGATTTTTGATCAAATGATCACTTGGGGTAACGAGGACAATTGTCTCATTGTCCAGTGTCATACATGCCAATGCTATTGCAGGAGCCGTATTACGCCCAATGGGCTCAAGAAGATATTTATCTGTCGACCTATTAAGTTCACCCAGCTGATCAAGTGCTAAAAAATATTGTTCTGTATTGGAAACAATAAATTGCTCTGAACATAGAGAACTATTTCTCTCTACTGTGAGCTGAAAGAGGGATTTATGCTCGAAAAGTTTTACGAATTGTTTAGGCATTAATGTACGACTTATCGGCCAAAGTCGTGTTCCAGACCCGCCGCATAAAATGATATTTGTCATAAAAATCTTTAGTATTTAGTATTTAGTATTTTACTGATTTCCTTCTTAAATCAACCTATAATCACAGCAACCAATAATATCTATATTACTTCCATCACCATTGTAGTCCCGAAACAGAACTAGCAATATCGAGTCGTCGATAAAAACTTCCGTTAATTTGTTTTTGGTTAATGACATACCCTTTAAACTGTTCGTACAGCTTTTTATCGACGATAAAGGATGGTGCATCATTCCAAAAATCTTCTAACTCTCCCTGATAGGTCAATCCCGCCATATCGTAGATAGCTGTTCCGCAAACTTTTAGCGGGGTATTATGGTGAATAGCGGACAAACCTACTGTTGAGTTGATCAATACCACGCCGAGTGCGTGTTCGAGCAATGTCGGCAAATGCTGGTCGTGGACATAAAGCACACGAGCATTCACGCCGTAATAAGTGACCATCCGCTCTATCAACGACGCATAATCATGATACCCGCGGTCGAGGGGATGATGTTTAATTACGAGCAGTGTCTCTTTGGGAGCGTGAGCGGCAAATGAACCGATGACTCTTTCGAAAAAGTTTTCTACAGAACTGTATGATGAGTGTTCACACACCTGTGCATCGGTCGATATTTGCAACGGAACCAAAAAATAACGCTTGTGAGTTTGTGTCACAAGAAACTCTTGCACTCCAGATTCCGTCATCCTATAAAGCCATTTACGCCATACCGCACGTATCCAATAGGTCACTTGCCAAGGGTTGAGCGGCCGATGATGGCGGTAATGACGAAAGCGTGGAAACATCAGCGCACTAAATAGATAATACAAAAATGCCCACCATGCCGCATAATAAAATGTGTTCCCAACTGGGATCGTCTTTACAATTGCACTTTTATCTTGCTCAAGAGTATCGTAAAATTCTCGGTTGCGTGGAAGCTGTGAAAAGCCATTGACTCCGAAACTCTCAAATGTGATGTAATCGGGTCGGACATACCCCTCTTCAAATACACCGATTTCAATTCCATTTACATGGGCAATGGCGTGGGCTAAGCGATGATACTCACGACAATCTCCAAATAAAATCACCGTATCGATCCGATGTTGCTCTAAAAATGTGGAAAAAAAATCAGGCCACTCTTGTGCATTTCCAGAAAAATCGATAGATCCTTCAGGAGAGAAGAACCAGTCCCCTCCGTTGAAATTGATCTTAAAAACCTCTGCTCCACTGTTTTCCAAGTCCTGTGCAAGACGTTTAAAAAATGGACCTACGGGCCCTTGAAGCATAAGAACGCGTTTATTTTTAAATGACTCTATCCCAAATGAAACCATAAATTATTGCTTCTTCTTTCCAACAGTTTGTTCGTGCAACCCTTTGTGCAGCATGAGATCAATCATCTCTTGCTCTCGTTTGTTCGCTCGCATACAGTGATCTTTTTGAAAAGTATCGGTAATTTTTATCACCCATACTGCCCACCATTTCGACTCTCTTTCTCTCCATGCATGAGAGGATACCGATTCCCACGCATAGCCGTTGAATACGGATGCATTAACGAAATGATCCAAAGCCCGAACACCCGCACGTCCTCGTGATGGCTTGCCGATAAATCCAGAATAACAAATAATAAGGTAACCCAAAATGGCCAATGGAACAACAGCACACATGAGTAAAAAACCAGCTAAGCGTTCTTTCATCGACCTTCCCGTTTAGTTAAAATAATGAGCATTCCGTTTGCCGAGCGGACAGTTAATCGCCCTACCACATCCGGGGAAAAATCTTCTTGCAATTGGATTTTATAATCACGAAGAATTGTCGCCAAAATCAGAACTGCTTCTTGCAGTGCAAATGACGCTCCAATGCAAATACGAGCTCCCATACCAAAGGGTAAGTAGGTGTCTTTTTCTATCGATTTTGGATCATTAAAACGATCCGGATCAAATCCGTTTGGGTTATCCCAAAAATCTGGATTACGATGGATCAGCCATGGGGAAACAACAATCGAGGCCCCTGGTTGAATCGTTTTATCCCGCATCGTTGTCTCATGGGTGTTTTCTCGTGCAAAAAAACCGACAGGAGGATAAAGACGCAGTGTCTCTTTAAAAATATTGGTCACGTATCTCATCTGCTTTATTTTGGATGCTTCAAATTCTCCATCACCTACAATACTGATGACTTCCCTGTAGGCTTTTTCCTGAATGTCCGGATAAAGAGAGAGAAGATAAATCGTCCATGTCAAAGCACTCGCCGATGTTTCATGACCTGCCAAAAAGAGCATCGCCACTTGATCAAGTATCTCTTCAAATGTGAATCGCTCACCGCTGTCACTATCAACGGCTTGAAGTAAAGAAGATAAGATATCACGCTCATCCCCTTTTTGAGCAAGTGCAATATCGTATCGCGGACGAATAATACGAGACAATACATCACGTATCTCATTTCCAGCTTTTATTCGCTTGCTCTCACCCGTCAAAAACCAAAGCCACTGGGGGACTTTGAATATCGTTCGCATAGCGGTTCGTGCTGTCTCTTCTTGAAAGATTGAAAAAGCTTCAATAATGCTCACGGCATCTTCACGATCCAGTCGTGAGGACAAAATGGTGCGAAAGATGATGTCCGCTGTCACGTAGCTCATCTCCGGATCAATATCAAGCCGATTCACGGATCCATTCGCATGTAGTCCTTGACTCATCTCTTTTACCGCATCATTCATCAGTCCAAACACATGAGAGATACGCGCCATCTCAAATGAGGGATTTAACATCTCTCGCTGCTTTTTCCACTGCTCGCCGTTCGTCGTAAAGATACTCTCCCCCAGAAGCGGTTCGAGCAGATGTCCTAGTAACTGATTTTTAGGGAACTCTTTTACCTCGTCAACTAAAACACGATGTACCAGATCGGGCTGGTTGATAACGTGCAAATCAAGCCCCGGCATTTTTACCCGCCCCATTTTCATCGTATAGCTGCGCTCATACAATCCATCGAGCCACGATCGGCGTTTTTTGAAAAAGGTAAAAAACAACGATGCTTTATTTTTGAGAGGCTGAGGAAAAAAAGGTTGGTGAAAGGGGCAAGATGACATTACGATTCCTTTGACCGAGTAAGACGCGAACGTAATGAAGTGATCCCTGCAGTAATAGCAAAGTAGTCATACGCTCCGATTTTTTGGGTAGACGTTAAATACAAAAAATGGGTTGTATACCAATCTCTGCGTAATTTTTTATACGTGATTTTATCGTATAGTTTGTGAAATCTGGTTGAAAGGTAGTGGGGAATTGAACCGTTTTCAGATGAAATGCCACTGCTTTTCATAAAATCATGCAACGGGAAGCATGCTCCATCGATTGGTGAGGTGTAATCGATCCAAAAAAGATCTTTTTGTTGTGCAATTTGACGTAGTTCATCACGATATCCTTGCGCATTTGGCTGAAAACTGACTAATGGAATGCACTCCCCTAGTGTCACCATAGCAAATTTTTGCCACCCATCCGATTCTTTATGTAACGCACGAGCCAAAACACTCACCGCTAAGATTGTCCCGACACTGTGCGATATGAGCAGTATCTCATCGGCATCCTCATCTCTGACTGCTTTGGCAATCTCCTGAGCAAAATGATCGATACGCTCCTCGATTGACTGCACTTCCCCTTTCCCCCAACGAACGCTAAACGCATAAATCCGCAACAGCCAAAACACACCGATTCTATTTCCAAATTTCTCAAATGAGACTAAAATAACAATAGCTATCCCTACCGAGGGAATAACAGAGATCCATCCGCCCCACCATTCATAAAGAAACATTCCCACATATAAAGCGCTAAAAAGTGCCCCCAATAGATACACCACAGGATAAAATGCCGCCAGCATCTGCTTTGGGGAAGCTTTGGCAAACGAAAATACCAATCCATTAAAAATATAAGCGATAATGCAATAGATCAAGTCCTTATAATAACTCAGAAGTCCCGATGACCATTGGGCACGAATAATATCATCCCAGCTTAAAAAGCGATACGTCGTGTGAACATTCTCACTGTTGTCAATCGCCTCTATCTCCCACTGATGAAGATGGTTATGTATCTTTTTACGAGAGGATACGGTTGTTTCAATCCCATTTATTTTACTTTGCTTTTGAGAATGTTCTTTATAGAGTGCATGATAATGGCGAACACCGCGTGGGTCAAATCCACTTAGATAATAGACAATCCGTTTTTTGACCGTATCGTTCACATCATCCCCTTGAATCTGCGAATGAGCATCTGTGATTTTCGGCTCATCACGTTTCGGACTTTCATCCATAATGACTTTTTATAACTTTTTCTTTCCACTTCCAACGCTTCGAGTAACTCTTCGATCTCACATTTTTGCAGAGTTTTGGGATGAATATAACGGGGATAAAGGAGCAATGCCCCTCCGACCAGTTCATCAACCGTAAGTGTACGTGTTCTACGCTCACAGAAATGAACATCTTCACTCAGACCCCACCCTGCATAAAAGGGCACTCCGTATGTGGATACCTTAATCCCTCGCATCAATGCTTCGAATCCCACCAATGATGTCATCGTATGAACTTCATCAGCGCAGCTAAGTACACTATCAATGCTCACTTCAGTAACGATTCGATCACAATACACGAGTGCTTCATCTGGATCCACTTGCCCTACTCTGTTACCGCTAAGAACATCGGGATGGGGTTTATAGATAATATACGCATCTGGTCGGTTTGATCGCACCTGTTGAAGCAATTTCAAATTGTTCATCCCAGCTGCACCATACGAAATAGAAGCATCATCTTCAACTTGCCCTGGAACCACAACAATCTTCTTATCGCTCGGGAAATTGAGTACCGCATCATCGTAAACATTGTATTTGGAAAGTTTTTTCTCTATCAAATATTCTTTAATCTTACATGCGCGATCTAATAGCTCTTCATCAAACTCAGTCGTTTCTAAAATCACTTCCAAATCACTTTGTACCGTCGGATCGAAGTATATTCCTCTACTGTCCACTACAAGTGAATAGGGTTGCGTCAAATCAGACCCTAAACTAACCGAACGGATGAAACCATCCTCA
Source organism: uncultured Campylobacterales bacterium (assembly GCA_903885085.1). Lineage (GTDB taxonomy): Bacteria > Campylobacterota > Campylobacteria > Campylobacterales > Sulfurimonadaceae > Hydrocurvibacter. The sequence continues at coordinate 905 of CAISHH010000124.1, read as the reverse complement.
ACCCTAAAAACAGGAAGTCTATAGGTGTGTGCGTACCGCTCAACATCCGGAAAACTTTTTCGTCCCCAAATATAAATGTATTTTTTTGAGTTCAGTCCATTTGAAAGAGCTTTTTTTAGATGCCCTTGTCCAAATAATGGATTAATAAAAATTGGCTTTTGGTCAAAAAAAGGTTCAACGAATCCATGCTTCCAATGTGAAAATCCAAAAAAATAATTCATAATTTCCTGTACAGGTTAGTTGAGTTTAAATTGCTAAATCTTTGTTTTTATAAACTCATTTCATAGAAGAGATATTTATAGAATTATTAATTATAACGATTTATCGCCAATTTAAGTTTAAAATGGAATATTGACTAGCTATAATGGATTAAAAAACAGAAGGGGTTGATATGAAAAAAATAGTATTTTTGGCATTACTGTCCGCGCGCATCCAACTTGGCCACCCCGCGCATCTTCATTTGGCCAGTTGACGCATTATCATTTGGCCACCTCACGCATCCGTTATTTGGCCGGCTGATAGATATGAATGCGCGGCTAAGTTACCATTAAGTTAAAAAATATTCTTCACTATAATGCGCCCAAAAAAGGTGCGAAATGAGGAAGATATGTATGAGTAAGATAAAAGAGGTGTTGCGATTAAAATATCTCAACCAACTATCCAATAGACAGATCCAATCTGTCACCGGCGTCTCAAGAAACAGTGTTGCCAACTATATCAAAAGCTTCACAGAACTGGGAGCTTCCATTGAAGAGACTCTAAGACTTAGTGACACAGACTTAAAGCAACTATTTCATCCCGCTAAAATAGCACCAAAAATAAAATCAACTTCCAAACATCTGCATCCAGATTGGAATTACATACGCCAAGAGCTCACTAAAAAAGGGATGACAAGAGCATTGCTT
>CAISHH010000123.1 GCA_903885085.1 uncultured Campylobacterales bacterium | reverse complement strand
TAGCGTTTTGGAATTAAAAAATAGATTTTACTGGTTTGATTTTAGGGGTTCATTATACCTCTATCATTGACAATTCCCCTGTGCGTATTTTTTGGAAAGATAAAGATTTAAACTATCTTGGATGCAACTTGGTTTTTGCTAAAGATGCAGGTGAAAAAGATTCTTCAAGTGTTATTGGAAAAAATGACTTTGAGCTTTGTTGGAAGGATCAGGCAGAACTCTATCGTACTGATGATCGTCGTGTAATGGAATCACATAACTCAAAACTTTTTTTTGAGGAACCTCAAACAACAGTGAGTGGCGAGGTGATCTGGCTAAGTACTTCTAAGACACCGCTTTATAATAAGCAAAATGAAGTTATCGGAATTGTCGGATTGTATGAAGAGATAACAACACGAAAAAATGCAGAAATTGCCTTAAAAGAGAGTCAGGAATATTTGAAATCGATCATCATCAATGAACCTGAATGCGTTAAGCTAGTCGGGCCAGATGGAAAATTGATCGATATGAATCCTGCTGGTTTAGCAATGCTGGAAGTAGATACTCTTCAAGAAGCTCAGAATTATAGTTTAACCAGCTTTTTGCTTCCCCAGTGGCGTGCTCCATTTATTGGAATACTTAGAAGTGTCATGCAAGGTGAAAATGCAAACCTTGAATTTGAGATTCAAGGAGCTAGAGGAACGCATCGCTGGCTAGAAACTAATGCTGTACCAATGCATGATAGTGAAGGAAATATCACTATGCTACTAGGTATCACCCGTGATGTAACTGAGCGAAAAGCAAATGAAAAACGAATTGACTATCTTGCAAACTTTGATAGTTTAACCGGCTTACCAAATCGAATGCAACTTGATATTCGAATCAAAGATTTACTTAGTCTTGCCAGACGACACAAGCAAGAATTCGCGATTATGTTTCTTGACCTTGATCATTTTAAAGATATTAACGACACACTAGGTCATACAATAGGTGATAAACTACTTGTGAATTCTTCTCATAGGCTCAAATCTATTCTAAGAGAAGAAGATACATTAGCAAGAATGGGAGGAGATGAATTTATTATTTTACTTCCAAAGATTGACATGAATGGAGTTTCACAAGTAGCTCAAAAACTTTTGGATACATTCAAAAAACCTTTTGATATTGATGGCAATGAACTCAGTATCAGTGTTTCCATAGGTATTGCACTGTATCCAAATGATGGATTAGATTTTGACACGCTCTATAAAAATGCCGATACGGCCATGTATCGAGCAAAAAAAGAGGGACGAAATAGCTTTTATTTTTTTACAGAAGAGATGCAAAAAAATTCTATCCGACATCTTGAACTAAGCAATGCGCTTCGTCACGCACTTGAACGGAATCAATTTCAACTCCATTATCAGCCTCAGTTTTCTACCGAAAAAAGAACTATTATTGGTGCAGAAGCGTTATTGCGCTGGCATCATCCTGAGTTTGGAAATATTTCTCCTGCTGAGTTTATTCCAATGGCTGAAGAAAATGGAACAATTCTATCCATAGGTGAATGGGTTCTACGCACAGCAGTAAAATCTGCAAAACAGTGGATGAATGAAGGAATGGAACCCATTATCATGGCAATAAATCTCTCAGCTATACAATTTAGAGCACACAATTTACCAGACTTGGTAGCAAATATTCTCAAAGAAACTGGTTTGCCGCCAGAATATTTGGAACTTGAATTGACAGAAGGTGTTGCGATGCAAGATCCGCAAAGAGCGATCAGTATGATGAATGAGATACACTCCAAAGGGGTAAGAATGTCAATCGATGATTTTGGTACCGGCTATTCATCTTTGAGTTATCTCAAAAAGTTCAATATCTACAAACTCAAAATTGATCAATCATTTATACGAGATATTAATGTTGATCCCGAAGATAAAGCGATCGTTGCCGCGATTATCAGTATGGCTAAAAGTTTGGGATTACAAACAATCGCAGAGGGAGTGGAAACTATTGGTCAGCTTGATTATCTCCATGAGCAAGGATGTGACGAGATACAAGGGTACTATTTTTCAAAGCCATTGTCAATTGAAGAGTTTGAGGCTTTTAGATTGAAAATAAGTAATATCTAATGTTATGTAATATCCGCACTCTGTCTGGTAGCTACTCTCTGCCAATATAAAAACAAAATAGTCGATATCCCCGCACTCCCTAGTACCATGGCCATCACCACTATCTGATATCGTGCCGCAATAAGCGGGCTGATACCTGAGAGTATCTGTCCTGTCATCATCCCAGGAAGAGAAACAAGACCTACTGCTAAGAGAGTATTGACTTGAGGTATCATTGCGGCTTTGAAGGCTAAGAAGCGCGATTGTGCGTAGTCATTTAATTGAATCTCATAGTCAAATCTTTCCACCGCAATAGCCACGGCATTCATAGCATTGGCATAGATCATTCCAGCAAGTGGGATCATTATCATTGGGGTATAAAGGGATTTAAGATCTAACACAGCAATTAAGACGATGAGCAGATTAAAACTGCCACCGATTGCAATAGCACTGAAGATATGAGTATATTTTTGTAAGCTCTTTTGCCTACAGCTGCGAAGAGCAATCAGACTTGATACTGCTATCATAAAAAACACTATGGCAACACCTATTAAGGGTGAATCATCTTTAAATAAAAACTCTAGGACATATCCTATAAGCAAAAGCTGCGAGGTCATCCTAAGCGTACCATACGCGATCTCTTTTGCATCACCGAGCCATTTATAATAAAAATACCCTACAATAGCAACAGGAAGCAGCATAAAAAGAAGGTTTTGAAGTGGTATGGTATGCATAGACATCCTTTGAACTAGAGAGAGATTTATTCTGGCAGAACCACTACTTGTTAATGTTTGGATTATACCTTTTTTCAAATTCATTTTCTGAGGATCTTTTTTTAAAGGTAATATATCTGATTTAAGCTCTTTTAGATAGGATTCTGCTGAGAAAATATTTTAATAATTGACGAGGTTATATATATGTTTGGCACAGGTTTTTTAGGAACTTCCGCACCATTTTATATGGATTTTATTACGGTGTATTTTGCACTCTTGCCTGTTTTGATGTTTCTTTCTATTCTTTTGGCCGTTAAAAAGCAATATGAAAAGCATTTTCTGTCTCAGTTAATTTTATTTGCGGTGACTTTGGTTGTAGTTGTTGTTTTTGAAGTAGGGGTAAGAGTTTCTGATGGCTTTATAGAGTTTATGCAAAATGCGCATGTCTCATATAGCTTTATGATCACATTCTTAGTTGTACATGTAAGTATTGCGCTTGTAAGTGTTATCCTTTGGTCTGCGCTTTTATATGGTGCTATTAAAAGTTACAAATTAGAAAATAAAGGGGTATCCGTTTCTCATAAGAAAGTGGCAAAATTGGTATTCTTAGGGATAAGTGTCGCTTCATATATGGGAGTTGGAGTTTATTATCTTCTATTTCTGTATTAAATCTTTAGAAAAACACTTTACATGTAAGGTTTACATGTAAAGTGTTTTTAACGAACTATTTCGCTAAGAATTAGTTGTCATTTTCAAATTCTTTGTCTGCTTCTTTTTGGAATTCATCATCTTTCTCTTTTTGAAGTTGGGCTTTTGTTAAAACTGCTTCATGAAGAAACTCACCGAAGAATGTTTTAGGTTGTTCATACGCTAAAAAGGTGTACGTTCCTGCAAAAAGCCCAATCATAGCTAAAGCAACAATCGCTTTTTGTATGAAGTTGAAAGTTTGTATAGGTTCTTTTATATGTATTTCACATATTCCCCCTGGGCAATATTTAGCATGCTTTCTAGTGATAAATTCGTATATTATACAGCCAATACATATAGAAAAAGCACTTTCTAAGAACATTAAACTAGCGCAAAGTACACAAATTAAAACTTTGTAAAAAGTTATATCCCAATTTAAAACAAACCACCAAACCATAGGTAAAGAGATAAGCCAGCCGAGTGACCATGCGAAACGCTTTTGCAACCCGCCCACATATTCTGGTTTTTGATTTTGAACTACAAATCTTCCCAAGAGTAAAGACGGGACGTATTTTGGACTTATCATTCTGAGCGTAAAATCAACCCATAAAAATCCTAAATAGATTCTTGCCACCATAGTATGATTAAATCCTATTCCGACAAACATAATAATTGTTCCAAGAATTCCGAGTATCCCTGCAGCAGCTCTCGCTTCTCTCTCGTTGACAACAGGGATATCATACCCCGCAACTTTCTCTCCATATTCCCATATAAAACTTCGTAAGCTCAAAAAATATCCTTTAGTTGTCGCATCTAAAATGTTTTGTCTTTAATACTATCTAATTGCGAAATTAGATTAAGTTGGAAGTGACATTTTTTGATACAAATAAAAAAATAGAGTTAAATTTTTACAATTTTACTCAAATACAAAAATAAGAAGAATAAAGGTCAAAAACGTTTTATAATCTCCATCGTTCTAGAACAAATTTTCTTTTATAAATGGATGATGTCACCTTTTTTAATAACACCACTATTTACTGCTTTTACAAAGATTCCGCGATCATCTTTAAGCAGTTTAGGCAATTTGGAATCTATTTTAGAAAGACCTATACAGAGGGTACAGTTTTGAGTAAGTTCGAATGTGACTTCTCCAATTTTGAACCTGTCTCCTATATGTAAGCTGCTTATACTCCCCTCAATGAGAATATTTTCACCAAGGATTCCCTCTTGCAAATCTATATCTATTTGTTTTGCCATATGATAGGCATCTATAGAACTGATTAAGATAGCTCGTAGAGGATCTTTTCCATAAAATTTATCCTCTTTAACACCTTGGGGATCTATATTGAGCTCATTCTTTATAAGTCTATGAGGTTCCTCTTTTATAGATATGTACAGTTCTTTAACTGTTGCTAAAATATTTTTTGACATCTATTTCTTCTTTTTAAAACCGATTTTTTTCTCGTAAACATCTAGCTCCATTTTTTTGTAGCTGTCTGATTTAATATATTCAAGAACGACTGCGAATTCATCTTCATTATAGATGCCTGGAAATAATCCTGCAACTGATTTATCTTTATCATAAAATAATGAAACAGGAAAACCAAACCCTATATATTTTGTAAACTCTTTCGCCGTTCCTTTAAAATCCTTATAGATGACTGTATCATTCTTAGAAGTTTCAATATCTGTATAAAGAAAATCACTTTTGATTCTTTTTTTGATATTTGCGGTATCAAGAGTAAACATTGACATCTCTTGGCAGTAAACACAGTCTTTCCAATGTAAATAAACGAAAAGATGTTTATGTTCTTTTGTAGCTGTATCTATAAGCTTATCAAGGTTGATTTCTGCAGAAAATGATAATATCTGTAAGGTAAGAAGGAGAAAGAGAGATCTCAATATTTTCATATAATAATCCTCTATATTTGTATTGCAAATCAAAGAGGGAATACTCCCCCTCTCGATTATCTAATTGCTTGTGTTTCTGTATCTTTGTTGCCTTTAAGGTCAACAGTGTTTACAACAAGATTATCTCCAGCTTTGCCTTTGAAGCTAAAACCAACGATTGGGTTTTTAGAAAGGAACTGACTTGTAGAAGCGTCAAAAACTGCTTTACCATTTACTGTTGCTTCAATATGTACAATAAAGTTTGCATCTTCTCTTTTACCAGTTTTTGCTTTTGCTTGATCATAAGTTAACATGTCATGTTTGATCATAACTTTAGCTTCAACAAGATCGCCTTTTAATTTTGCTTTGATTTTCATAAATATCCTTTAATTATTTTGTTTTTTGTATGTTGTAAAGGCTAAATCAGCCTTCACAACCACCTAGTGCAACGTCAAGAGATTTTGTTGTTGAGTAAAGTTTTCCATCTTTACCTTCAACTACAACTGTCATGCTTCCGCTTTTTTTCATTTTTATTTTCAATGAATAATCAACAACACTACCCTCAACAACATTCCATACCATGATAGCACTCTCTGGATTTGCATCTTGAAACAATGCTACAGTTTTTGCAGGGATATCAGTAGCGATATCAACTGGGATTTGACCACCGTTACTTGCAACTTTCGGGATAGTTAATTTAATAGCATCACTAGGAGTTGCTACTTTTCCAAACAATTTTGCAATACCATCATTTACTGTCTTAGCTGTCCATACATCTGGTTTTGTTGCTCTGAAATCTAGAGCACTTAAACTCGCTGGAACCATTGTAGCTACTGCTGCTAGTGCACCTAAACTTAAAAATTTTCTTCTTTGCATTCTATTTCCTTTTTATTTAAATTACTTGCTCATGTTGATCATATAATCAACAACTGCTTTAAGATCTGAATCTGCTAAATCTGTTCCGCCTTTTGGAGGCATACCGTTAAGACCATTTATTGCGTGATCATATACTTTATCTATACCTTGAGTTGTTACTTTTGCCCATGCTTTTTTGTTTCCAACTACAGGAGCGCCCATGCCATCAGCACCGTGACACATCTTACAAGTTCCCTCGTATGACGCTTTAGCAGCATCATTTGAACCCGCTTTTTTCTCTACTACTGGTAAATCTCTTACTGTAGATAAAGGCGGTAAGAAATCTTTCGTTTCAACTTTAATACGAGTTACCTTAGTTTCACCTTTAATACAGTCCGTCATACAACGTTCACTAACAGTCTTTGCACCAATGTTTTTTGGATCATTAAAGTATGCACGTGCATTATCTTGACCTTGTGGGCCATCAATTTTAGGTACAAAACCATCTTTATTTGGCATTACAATCTTCAAGAACTTCGCTCTATCTAAATCATAATCATCTCCAACTAACTCACCATCAATTTTCATTTCATTGATATTAAGTATGTAAGCAACTAATGAATAAACTTGATCATCAGTTAAGCTTTTTGGAGCTGGATGAGGCATACCCTCTTTGATGTACCACCAAAGAGTACTTGCTTGTGGCCAGTATGTTCCAAATACACGATTTGGACCGTCCTCAGTAACACCTCTTTGGTTAGTCAATGATTTCTGACCAACGTAAGCATTGCCTTTTGCTAGAGATGGATATCCGCCACCACCTGAACCAAAATCTCCGTGACACATACCACATTTAGCATCATACAAGTCCGCACCATCTTGAACATTTCCATGTCCTTCCGGTGGTGGAGCATATGGTGTTACAGATGTAGCCCATGCATCTAACTCATTTTTTGTTGGTGTACGTCCGTAAGAGTACCCACCATTTTGTGTATCAGAATTTACATAATAGATACCAGACTTATTGTTGTTTACAGGATATGTAACACCACCATCAACAACAAGTTTTCCTGCATCTGGACCAGTTGCATATGAATGTGAAGCACCCGTTGAGGAAACGGCACCGATTCCATCTGGAGAAGCATCACCACCAACACATGCCGTTAGTCCAATAGACACTGCCGCAATTAATGAAATTGATACCAGTGATTTACGATCTAATTTGAACATTGTGAACCTCCCCTTTTTCTGTGACTTCCCATGTAGCGATACTATTTCTATGATAAACTGACTCTACACCCATAACAGAAACTTCTTCTTCGATTGTTGGTTGCATACGTCCAGCATCATCCATAGCACGGCTTCCTATAATGAGAGGTTTGCCTTCATATTTGTACATAAAACTAAATCTCGTCCAAGCTTTTGGAAGAACAAGACCTTTAAGTTTTGTAGGAGTCCAGTTTTTACAGCCATCAAATGTAATATCAACACCCGTAATTGTGCCATATCCACTCCAAGCAAGACCTTCGATCTCAACCATATCACCTTTTTTAAGGTCAGTCCATGGTTTTTCTGGACATGGAGAAGTGATAATAGAGTTAACTTCGTTTGCATAGAAATGCTGTACTGCTTTACCATCTGGTTTAAGAGCAGTATATTTCGCAGTTTCTTCTTTTGCATAAAAAGGCTCATCAGAAAATTCTAGACGTTTAAGCCATTTAACACATAAGTTACCTTCCCAACCTGGAAGTACCAGACGAACAGGATATCCTTGTTCAGGGCGAAGAGCTTCACCATTTTGTCCCCATACGATCATTGCATCATCGAGTACTTTATCTATCGGGACAGTTCTTCCCATCTCTGAGTTATCTGAACCCTCAGCAAGCATCCATTTAGCAGTTGGTTTAAGACCTAAGTCTTTAAGAATAGTCTTAATGTAAACACCAGTCCATTCCGCACAACTCATCATCCCTTTTGCAAACTGAACAGAGTTGAATTGTGGTCCTCTCCACTCTGGTCCACCATTTGCAGGACATTCGATAAAGTGAATGCGGCTAACACTTGGATAACGTTTAAGTTGATCAAGAGTAAGCACTAACGGTTTATCTATAAGACCATGAATCATTAAACGGAACTCATTTGGATTGACTTGAGCAACACCACCGTGAGATCTTGAGAAAAATAAACCATTTGGTGTAATAATTCCTTCTGATTCTTGAATAGGACACATTGCAATTGATGCATAGAAGTTACCTGAAGAGAGCAGTTCAGCATTTCTTCTTGTATTATTGTGCTCATATTCTGATGGCATCCCATAAAGATTTTTGGTAACAGGGTCACCAAATTTGATTCCCCATGGCACATGGTTTATAATAGCTGGATCGTCAGCCATTGCCTTTGTACCAGCAAAAAAACTTGTACCAGCTAAAGCAGTAGCAGACAAAGCTGCAGATTTTCTAAAAAAATCTCTTCTTGCTAATGTGTTGTGTGTGTCATTAGACGAAGATTCTAAATTTTTTTGAGAATTATTATCGTTCATTTTTCTTCCTTTATAAGCTTTATAGATATAACCAATATATATTTAGTAGTGACCACTAAATCAGTTAAGCCATAGATTGACACACAATATTATTGCACGATTAGGTAACTGTTTTGTAAATATCACAAATATATCACAAGAAATGATACAACAATTTGAAGATTTATACGATTAATTTTATACTATAGAGACTATTTTGTTACAAAACAACACATATAAAAGTTTATTTTTAAGTAGAGGCACGAATCTTAATTTTTTTTCATAAGTTATGATTCGTATAAGTTATGATTCCTAGAACTACATAAGTATCTTTAATAATATCATGATAAAAAGGTATTGTAAAACCTTGGTGTTCAATATCTTTAATATTTTCATCATCGAAATATAGTGACTTCTTATATTTCGCTACTTTTGTTGGCATATTTAAGATTATGGTATCAAGATAGAGTTTAAAACTCTTTGCGCTTTTTTTATCATTATTAAAAAAAGAGTCAAGTATTGATTTGAGTTGTTCCTCATAAAGTTTAGAATTTACTATTTTCATTTTTCTTCACCTTTTTCTAACCAATAATCTATTTTTTCCATGGTTTCCAAGTAGCTTGAAAAATTTGCTGGATCTTGGATGTACTTGTCAAGTTCTTTTTGGAGAATTTCCTGCATTTGAGCGAAGACATTTTTTTTATTTTCTAATTCTAATTTTTCCATGTTTATTTTTCCGATACTATTAAAAAGATAGTGAAATCATTCACTATCTTTTTTAACTGTTTGTGCTTTTTGAATTTTTGCAGGTGTTGTCTCAGCGATAGTCGAGACCTGTTTTTTAACAAGAGCCACTACTGCATCTGCATCATCTGCCATTTGTAGATCATCGCTATTATCTAAATAGGTTGTGAGTTGTTGCATCTGAAATGGCTGCCCATAAGTATATACAATCTCGCCTCCATCTTTCCCTTGAAGAAACATGGCTCCAGTTGCACCTAAGAGTAAGACGACCGCAAGAGCTTCGAGGGCAAATTTTTTGGTTTTGCATCCAATGAGTTTTAATAAAGCAATAATTCCCATCGCTATTGCCAAGTATGTGCCTAACTGCTTATGTTCTTTAAGTTCACTCTGACCAGCTGGGCTGAGATAGTCATATATAAGCGGACCTGCATGCGTACCTGTATACCATACGCCAATAACAGCAAGCGCAGCAATAAGTGTAGCACGAGATGAGATTTTTGACATCCCCTCTGTTCTTGTGAAAAGATACACAACACCAAAAACTGAGGCAACTAGTGGAAGAACCATTGCAAAATGAACGGTAGCTGGGTGTAACATCATAGATTACTCCTTTAAATTTTATATTCAAACATATTATAGGAAAAAAAGATATGAAATAACTTAATCTTATTTTTCGTCTTTTTTATCCATCGCGTTTTTAGCTGATTTAATGGCGTTTTCAAGGGCTGTTCTTGCTATACCCCAAGCTTCTATTCCCATACGTTTTGCTTCTTGGGCTTTTTCTGATCTCAATACTTTTGTCCCTCTTTGAAGGGCATCTTTTTTCACTGCTTGGTACTTGTCTTTCATAATGTCAACAGTTTCTTTTGAGATATGTACCAGCTCTTCTAAATCATATTTCATGCCCTTTGAGACATCATCGAGTATTTGTTTAGTTTGTGCAGAGTTTGCATGTCCAATATTGTTCACCACTTGTGTAAAGATCATATCTGTATGAATAAGTTCATCAAAAGTGTGATCATAATCACTAAGTAAGATAGCCTTTATTTCATCAGGCATATAAAGAAGTTGTTGTTGAAATTTAGATATTGATTTGACCAGACCAGTTTTCGTACCTCGCATTGTTGACTTGAGGATAGAATTTGCCTGATTTGGAGTTGCTTCTGAAACATTTACTGCCGTTTGCAGGATACTGGAGAGAATTTTTCGAATCCTGATACTATTGAGCGCTCCCTCATTGATAGTTTCATAAGTAAGCTCTTTTATAACCTCTTCAACAGTTTCATCTATATCTTGGTTATTTTTTTCTAAGGCTGTAATGATGGCTGATTCAACCATTTCATTTAACATATCAAAAAGGTCAACAGATTGAAGTTTTATCTGATGGAGCTTAGATATTGTTTGTTCAGGAGCTCCTCCAAGGGATTCTTCGATCTTATCAAAAAGGACGTATTTTGCATTTTGAAGCTCATGTGATGTTTTGTCTATGCGTCTGTTTAACTGTTCTTTTTTTGCAAGCAGTTCTTCAACTTCATCGTGAAGGGCCAATGTTTCACTGTCGATTACTGTTGCACTAAGAATTTTTAGTTCATGTAATGTCAATTTATTTGGATCTATAGTCCATTCATCCTCAATATGCACAAGAAGTTTTTTAATCTTTTCCTCAATTGAAGAGGCTTCAATGCTTTTGTAACTGTTTTTTAAGTCTCGTTCAAATTCCTCTATATTCATCATATCTCCTTTATAAAACCATTTTTATATTTTGATGATTTTTTAGTGCTTCATATATAAATGTTCTTTCATCTTCATTGGTGATAATAAGATCAAGATTCATACTCACATACTTTCCGGTTTTACTTGCATTGGAAAGTTTTAAAGAGTGTGGTTTTTCCAAAATCACTTCTTTTACGGCAAGATGAATTTCATCTTTATGATTACCGATTACTTTATAGCACCAGCTGCAAGGATATTCCAAAACCAATTTTTCTTTAGTTTCGTTTATAATTTCCACTTTTTCCTCCTTCTTTGGATTCAAGCTGAACAGTTTTAATGATCATTCCTTTGTCTATGGCTTTGACCATATCATATATGGTTAAAAGTCCGATACTGACACCCGTGAGGGCTTCCATTTCTACGCCTGTTTGACCTGTAAGTTTTGCAGTGAGAATAAGTTTAAATCCTGGAAGTTCAGGCAGTTCTTCAACATCACAGTTGATACCACTAAGATTTAAGGGATGACACATTGGGATAAGTTCACTTGTTTTTTTTGTTCCCATTATTGCGGCAATAACAGCTGTTTGAAGAACTGGGCCTTTTTTTGTCTTTTCGCTTACAATCGCATCGAAAGCATCTTGGCTCATTTGTATAACTCCGCTTGCTACAGCGACTCTTGTAGTCTGATTTTTGTCAGACACATCCACCATTTTTGGACGATCTTTTTCATCTAAGTGTGTTAAATTCATGTAACTCTCTTCTTTTGTATAAAGGTAAATAATAACCCTTGATTATACCAAACAAAGATAGATTATTTATTAATATCGTGTTCTTCATGAAATCTTAAAATTGCTTCTTTATACTCTGAAGGATGGTTAAGATTTAAAAAATTAGATTCATCTTCAAATTCTATAAAAAGAGTCTTGGACATGTGGAGCAGTTGGGTAAGTTTATGTTGATTGGTTTGAAGCATATTTGAAAAAGCTACATGCAAACTTCTATTATATAGTCCGCACAGAGGATGGAGGCTATGGGATGTTTTTGCGATGATAGCATCAAAGCCCTGATCTTTGTGCTTTAAAATTTTACTTATTTCTGCTTCATCTATAAAAGGAGTGTCAACACTTAGAACAAATATTTCGTTTACATGTAAGTGGTTAAAGATAGTTACAAAGCCTGTTGTAGGAGCATAGATATCTTTTGTATCTATATCTTCTATGAAATTTGCAGCAAAATCAAATTTATTTGCATCTTTACAGGAAATATATACATTTTGAAATAATTTTTGTAAGCGCTCATATTGAAACTGTGTTAGTGAGGGTTTACCCGCAAAGGGTAAAAGTGTTTTATCTTCGCCCATGCGGGAGCTTTTCCCGCCAGCAAAGATAACGCATGGAGTTTGGAACATTATTTAGTTAAAGTAGCTTCTATACGTCTATTTGCCGCACGGCCTTCAACAGTTTTGTTAGATGCAACTGGATTAGCTTCACCTTTTCCTGATGCAGTAAGTCTGTTAGCGTCTATACCTTTTTTCTCAAGGTCAGTTTTTACAGCTTTTGCACGCGCTTCAGAAAGTTTTTGGTTGTGTGCCGCTGTACCTGTACTACTAGTATAACCAGTGATTTCTGCATGGTAAGCAGGGTATAGTTTCATGAAATCTGCAAATTCTGTAATCTTAGCGTCTGCATCTTTACTAATTTTAGCTGAGTCTATTTTGAAGTTTGCATGTAAGTCTACAAGAACTGGACAACCATCTTGATCAACTTTTGCGCCAGTTGGAGTATTTGGACATTTATCAATAGAGTTTTTAACACCATCATGATCATCATCGCCATCTACTACAACAACTGCAACTTCTTCAACAACTGGTTTTTCTTCAACAATTGGTGCAGGTGCTGGAGCTACAACAACAGGTGCTTCAACAACTGGAGCCGGAGCTGCAACTGGTTGAGCGTGCTCTCCAAAAGCGATATTGATACCACCAAGCAATGCTAAGTTATTATCCCATCTTGTATCATTTGGTTTTAGCATATAAACTGCTTCAAGTTTAAGAGCGATATTTTTTGTGATTGGCATTTTAGCACCAACGCCTGCGTCAAAGAAAGCAGAATCAACATTGCCAGTTCTTCCTTCTTGGTGCTCACTCATAGTCTCGTAACCAAGACCAGCTTTTGCAAATGGAGTTAAAAAGCCAACTTTTCCATACTCATATACACCGTTTAAAGCGATACGGTAAACATTTGTACTACCAAAGCGGCTTGGCTCAAAATCAGCATTTGAGTAAAGAACTGACAACTCAGGACTTACTGGCATTCCAAGGTTATTAAGTTGGAATTCAGCGCCATAGATACCTGCATTAGAAAGATTGAGATTTCCCTCTGCTATGTTATAACCAGCAACTGGTGTGATCTCATAGTCATAGTCTTGTGCTAATAGCAAAGAAGATGCTAAAAGTGCGGGAATGAGTAGTAATTTTTTCATTGTGTATCCTTTTTTGTCCAAGTAAACTTGGGAGTAATTATTTCGTGATTTTAGCTTATTTTTATTGAAAATGTATTTAGAGCCTTTTGCAAATCTCCAACTTCATTCTCTAATTTAAGGTTTTTGGAAGTTTGAAAAAAGCTCATAAAAGTCGAGTTTCTCGATGTTTTAGGTAAAATTTCTTTACGACAAAAAACCACCTAAACAGAAGAAACTC
>CAISHH010000122.1 GCA_903885085.1 uncultured Campylobacterales bacterium | reverse complement strand
GCATAGATGTTAGGATCAGTGAATCGTGTATCTGTAATCCCTCTTATCTCATCTACTTGAGAGTTAAACCAGCCTTGTCTTGCCGTTTTGATAAGTGTATAACTTTTAATTCTTCGGTCACTACTAATCCATCTGAGTTCAGCTTTATTATTTACAATTTTTGCTTCCATCATGTCAGGTGTTTTTGGTTTAATAAGTGTGATTCCCTGAAGGGCAGGTGTAGTTGTGTCACTTTCCAATCCATCTTTATCAACAGCAGTCACACGGTAAAAATACTGTTTCCCGTCATCTTGGACATCATCAGTAAAATTGTTCGTCACAAGTTTCCCATGATAATCTAAAACACCAGTTGCGCTTTCACCTCTGTAAAGTTTGTAATAAGAAAAATCACTTACAGTTGAGGGTTGCCAAGTGAGCTTGATCTTTTTAGGAAGATTGTTTGTGCCGATGAGTCCTTGAATATCCGGCGGAAGTTGCTTTGTTACGGCTTGGACAACTTGGCTAGGTGTTGATTCGATATTGTCAAATGTAACAGATCTGATTCTGTATTTGTAGATCTGACCATCAGCCAATTTTGTATCAATATACTCTGCATGTAATCTGCCATCAATATGTGCAACATCTTTGAAATCATCATCTTTAAGGGATTTTCGCTCCAAAATATAACCGCTCACTCTTGAATTTGTATGTGGTCTCCAAAGTATTTTCACACTTCTTGGCATATTTTGTATGCTGTCTATCCATGCAACAGATGGAAGTACCGGCAGTGTACTGACTGTGAGAGTTTCTGATTTTTGGCTTTGCGCTTTATCTGAAAATGTTGTGAAAAAATATTGATATTTTGTATTTGGAACGACACTATTATCTTCATAATGTGTTGCAAAACGGTTATCAACTGTTGCATATCTGCTGATTTGTGTATCATCTTTTTGCGGATCATTTCTATAAACATATATTCCAGCTACTCTTGGATCTTTCACATCTTTCCACTCAAATGCAATAGACTTCATGTCTTCCATGTGCCCGTTGAGGGAGATCACAGGTAAAGTGGTGTCTATCGCATCTTCAGGTGGTGTTGGTGTTGAACCGTTACACCCGCTCAGAAGAAGCGCTAAAACCGAGCTTAATGTTATCAGGTTTAATAGTTTCATTAAAATTCTCCATATCAAAGTTTTTCTCTATAAATTGTAACATATCTTTATCTAATGGAGCGATGAAAGACTCCGTCTTTTTCGTGGTCGGATGGATAAAGTACAGTAAATAAGCATGTAGCAAAATATGTTCCGATTTCTCTTTTTTCTCTTTAGTGCCATACAAATGATCACCGATAATATGACGATTGAGTTTTTCTAGGTGAACACGTATCTGATGTGTTCGGCCTGTAAAAAGCTTACATGTAAGCAATTCACAGCTCTCATCAAGACTCAAAAGTGTCTTTTTAAACTCTGTTTTTGCAGATTTTCCATGTGAAAGTATTGCCATTTTAAGGCGGTTGTGAGAACTTCTAGCAATAGATCCCTCGACAACGGTAATATCATCTTTGAGCGGTGGCGTTGAGATAGCAAGATAATATCTTCCCATTGTTTTATCTTGAAGCTGTAAAGAGAGAGCTTCATGAGCTTCGTTTGTTTTAGCGATAACCATCGCTCCGCTAGTACCTTTGTCAAGTCTGTGGACAATGCCGTGACGCTCTTCACCGCTTATGGTTGAGAGTCTGATACCTCTATGTTTTAGCCAATCTACAAGTGTAGGTTCTTTTACGCTTGGGGCAGGGTGAACAGTGAGTCCTGAGGGTTTATTGATAACGAGTAGATCGTTGTCTTCATAAAGAATTTCTACATCAAAATCTATTTTTTGAGGACGCGTTTCTTTCGCCTCTGGAAAAATAACAGTTACTTGTTGATCAGCTTTGAGCTTGACACCTGGACGTGCCAAGATCTTCCCATCAACGCTGACGGCATTTTGTTTAATAAGCTGGACTATTTGAGAACGGGTTTGACCGATCTGCTCTGTCAAAAAACTGTCTAATCTTTGTTCGTTTTGGATTGTATAGGTTTGTGTGTTCATTAGTTAATTACTACCTTTGTTATGTTACAATCTCATAGTTTTTTTTAGGAGTTGTGTAGTTTGTGGAGATTTGATAGGCGAATTTTAGCACAATTTGATTTCATTACCATTATCTTTATTATGCCTCTTATATTTATTTCACACTGGCTTATAGGTGAAGTTGTTCCGGCATTGGCACAAAAACATACAG
>CAISHH010000121.1 GCA_903885085.1 uncultured Campylobacterales bacterium | reverse complement strand
GTGGCGCAGCGGACGGGGCTCGAACCCGCGACCCCCTGCGTGACAGGCAGGTATTCTAACCAACTGAACTACCGCTGCACCTATATTGTCACTGGTGTCCCGTGATGGATTCGAACCATCGGCCACATCATTAAAAGTGACGTGCTCTACCAGCTGAGCTAACGAGACATTTTCTCACTTTCTTGTGAGGGCGAAATTATATGTAAATAGATTTTTTTTGTCAAGGCTTTTCGCTCAATTTGCGAAAAAAAGTTCTTTATCTATCTCAAGTAGCATTCTTATAGCGTACAAAGCACTTTGCTCTTGGATATATTTGCGGTCTCCTGAAAGTGAAAGCATATGTGTTTTTTCATTTTTTTTATTTCTCGCACTTATATAGACAGTGCCTACAGGTTTTTCTTCTGTGCCGCCCGTTGGACCAGCAATACCACTGATGGCAACTGAGTAATTAGCGTAGCTGACATTGAGAGCGCCTTCGCTCATCTCTTGGACAACATCCGCACTCACAGCTCCAAAGCTTTCAAGATTAGTATGATCCACTGCAAGCCAGTTTTCTTTGAGTGCATTTGAGTAAGTTATTAAAGAACCGTCGAACACATTTGAAGCTCCGCTCTCTTTAGTAAACATATATGAGAGTAATCCACCGCTGCAGCTTTCTGCAAAAGTGACTTTTCTTTGTGCGTGATTCAATTTTTCGATGATATAGGCAGGAATATTGGAAGCTGTGATGATTTTAGAGCTTAATAGCTGTTTAGCAGAACTTATAAACTGCGTTATATTTCCATACTTTCTACTCGTAATATCGATTTGCAACCAGTTTTCTACGATATCGGTAAACTCTATTTTGACCTCATTTGTCTGCGCAATAGGAGAGAGTAGGGCCTTTGCACTTTCTCTATCCTCACGGAAAAGATGGATAGTCGCATTTAAGTTTTCATCATCAAGTAATATTCTTGGAAACTCACAAAGTTCATCTACATGTAAGACGTTCACAAGGCTATTTTCATATTTTAAAAGATAACTTTGCTCTTCAAAAACACTACAACGAGAAGGAAGAAGCATATTTTCTTTAAGGATTTGATTGTCCGCTGTGACGGTACATAAAAGTTTTCCAATAACACTGAAATGCTGTTTTGTTGTGATGATAAGAAGCTTATTTTCAGTTGAGAGTTCACGTTCAAGGTGCAAAAAAAGTGAGTTATCATTCTCTTGAAAGAAAGTGATTGAATCAATAAAAGCGATTTTTTTCTCGACCTCGCGAAGAATATAATTTTTTAAATAACTGTTGTTTGAAAACTTGTTACCGATAAATAAGAGATTGAATTTCATAGATAAACCTTAGAAAATAACGTTGATGGATTATATCACATCAGTGTGTTTTAAACACTTTAAAGATATAATCCAACAATTTTTAAATAAATAAAAACTCTAATAAATGAGGCCTCAATGGACTATAAAGATACCCTTCTTTTACCTACAACAAATTTTGCTATGCGTGGAAATCTTCCGCAAAATGAGCCTATAAGATACGCATCTTGGTATGAAAAAGATGTTTATACAAAGATGAAAAACAAACGTAAAGGGAGAGAATCTTTTACACTTCATGATGGTCCTCCTTATGCAAATGGGCATATCCATATCGGTCACGCGCTCAATAAAATACTTAAAGATATCATCGTAAAACAGAACTATTTTGCAGGAAAATCTGTGCGTTTGACTCCGGGTTGGGATTGTCATGGACTCCCTATCGAGCAACAAGTAGAGAAAAAACTTGGCGGAAAACAGAAAAAAGAGTTACTTGAAACTTCTGAGATTAGAAAACTTTGTCGCGAGCATGCGGCTTCATTTGTAGATATCCAACGCGGTGAATTCAAACAGCTTGGAATTATCGCTGATTGGGAAAATCCTTATGTCACTATGGATTATAAATTTGAAGCAAACATCTACAGAACTCTATGTGAAGTAGCAAAAAAAGGGCTTCTTATCGAGAGATCAAAACCTGTTTTTTGGAGCTGGGCAGAGAGAACGGCATTGGCTGAAGCTGAAGTTGAGTATCAAGATAAAGAGGATTACTCTATCTATATCGCGTTTGAGTTAAGCGACGATGCAAAAGCAAAAGTGGGCATAAACGGTAAAGCGGCAGTTGTCATCTGGACGACGACCCCTTGGACCATCCCTGCAAATACAGGTATCTCACTTAACCCTGAAGAGAAGTATGCTCTTACAACTGATGGTTATATTGTGGCAGATAAACTCCATGAGACACTTCATAAAGCAGGCATCATCAAAGGTGAGATTGCACAAACTTTTGATGCGCCTGTTTTTGAACATCTAAAAGCGATTAATCCGTTAAATGGCAGAGAATCTACATTGGTTTTAGGCGAGCACGTTTTAATGGAAAATGGTACGGGCGCAGTTCACACAGCCCCAGGACACGGCGAAGATGACTACCGTGTAGGTCTAAAATATAACCTTGAAGTGGTAATGCCCGTCGATGAAACTGGATGTTATGATGATACGGTAGTAGGACTAGAACTAATTCCTAACGCAGAGGATTTCGTAGGCAAGCATATCTTCAAATCAAACGAAGCGATCATCGAATTATTGGGCGAAAGTGTCTTACATGTAAGCAAATTTTCACACTCATATCCACACTGTTGGAGAAGTCATACGCCATTAATCTACAGAGCTACAAAACAGTGGTTTATCTCTGTGGATGGAACTCCGATTGGCGAGGACAAGACTTTAAGAGAGATAGCAACAGACGAAGTGGCAAAGACGGCTTTTTATCCTGAAACTGGACGTAATCGTCTCAACTCTATGGTTGCAAACCGTCCTGACTGGTGTATCTCTCGTCAGCGTGATTGGGGTGTTCCTATCGCGTTTTTTAGAGTAAAAGCTACGGGCGAAGTAGTGTTTGACGAGAAAGTGATGAACTTTGTCGCTATGATATTTGAGATGCAGGGAAGTGATGTTTGGTACTCTATGGAGATCGCAGAACTTCTCTATCCAGGATGTGTTTACAAAGCTGATGAACTTGAAAAAGTGACAGATATCTTAGACGTTTGGTTTGACAGTGGCTCTACTTGGAACGCGGTTTTAAAATCTCGCAACTATGACGCTGGCGAATATCCTGCGGATATCTACTTAGAAGGTAGCGATCAACACCGCGGATGGTTTCAATCTTCACTCTTTTTAAGTGCGGCAGTGCAACATAAAGCGCCTTATAAAACAGTTCTTACTCACGGTTTCACGGTCGATGCCAAGGGCGAAAAGATGAGTAAATCTAAGGGCAATGTTGTCGCACCTGACAAAGTCTTAAAAGAGTTTGGCTCTGAAATTCTTCGTCTATGGGTTGCATCAAGCGACTATCAAGGAGATCTCAAAATCTCTGATGATATCTTGAAACAGATTGCAGAAAACTATAGAAAACTTAGAAATACATTTAGAATCATGCTCGCAAATATCAATGACTTAGAAACACTTGTTGCTGTTGAAGAGATGGGAGTTTTAGACAGATGGATTTTGGAAAAAGCTTCTAAAGTATTTGCAGATGTTATGAAAAACTTCAATGACTACAACTTTGTCCAAGCGATGAGCTTACTCAATAACTTCATCGTAAATGATCTAAGCGGTATCTACATCGACATCACAAAAGACAGACTCTATTGTGATGACAAAAACGATATCCATAGACGTTCAAGCCAGAGTGCATTGGCGATGATAGCACAGTCATTGCTTACGCTTGTAGCTCCGATACTTACATATACAGCAGATGAGATTTTAGAGAATTTCCCAGCGGTAATCAAAGGCGATGCAGAGGATATCTTTGATCTTGAATACACAGCCTTACATGTAAGCATCTCAGGATTTGATGAAGCATATATGCTTAAAGCTAGAGATGCATTTTTCGAGATCGTCGATGGGCTGAAAAAAGAGAAAATCATTAAAAGTACTTTAGAAGTCGAGATCTCTACAGGTTCTGCGATTCTTCTTGCTATGGATGCCACAGAAGCTGAAGACTGGTTTGTGGTCTCAAGCCTAAACAACAACGATGTAGCAGGCGAAGAACTAGGTCATTTCACAGTAAACGGCGATGAGTTCGTCGTCATAAAAGCGACAAGAGCAAAGTGTCCAAGATGCTGGAAATTCCAATCTGCAAATGAAGAGTGCCTCTGCGAACGTTGTGCAAAGGTAGTAAATGCCTGATTTCGCACAACCTGTCACACTTAGCTTTGTCTTTACAAGCATAGCTATCATCTTCGTCTTTATCGGTGTGGGCATCGCACTTGTGAAGATGGGAAAGAAAACTAGAAATCCAGAGGGCTGATTAACTTCGCTTTATTCATTTCCGAAACAACATGTGTATAAATCATAGTTGTTTCAACACTTTTATGCCCTAAAAGTTCTTAAATAGAACGTAAGTCAATTCCAGCTTGTAAAAGGTGAGTAGCATAGCTATGACGAAATATATGAGATGTCACCCGTTTTTGAACATTGGCTTTTTGAGAAGCAATTTTAATATTCCTTCCAAATGTTTTAGGATTAATATGATGTCTCCTTATCTCTTCACTTCTTGGATCTTTAGAAACTTTTTTCATAGGGAAAAGATATTGCCATATAAAGTCGAACTTTGCATGTTTATGTTTCTTTTCTAAAGCAAATGGCAAGTAGACACTGCCATATCCTTGGGCTAAATCATTAGTATGGATAGACTTTATTTACATCCATATCTATATCTTTTATTCTTAGGTTTAGCACTTCACTCATACGCAGTCCACAGCCGTACATCAAACTTAGCATAAGGCGATATACCCCTTCTGTTTGTTCTATGATATGTAAAACATTTTCTTTGGATAGAACCGTTGGTATATGTTTACGTTCTTGTGCTCTAAGGGCTTGAATGTTTAAAGATGTCATATCTATATTAAGCACTTCTTTATACAAAAACAAAATAGCTGAAAAAGCTTGGTTTTCTAAAGAAACATTTTGCTATGCAAAAGCGATTCTCTTGTTTTGTGTAGAATGTGCAACTTTGTCTTTTACAGCAAGAGAAGTTAAAAACGATTTAATTTCTGGCTTTGACATCTCTTTTGGATGACGCTTATTATGAAACAATATATATGATTTTATCCAATAAATATAGGTTTTTTCGGTTGAGATACTATAGTGTTTAAAACGTATTTTATCTCTGACTATATCGAGTAGCTTCTTTTTTTGTTTCATCATAAGCTCCTTCTGCTTAAGGGACATAATGTCCTTTAAATAGGTTTTATAACAATTAAGTCAACATCCTGTCCAAATAACGACAAATTTAGAGTTATAAGGACACATTATCTTTAAGAATAATATGCAGATTAGAGCAAATAAAGAAAAAATATGACATTTTGAAATATATCTTGGTATATTGGTAATATTTTTTCTGTCTATTAACACAGGAAATTAAGACTAAATTCTTTATAATGGGAATGAATAAATAGTTGTCCGGACGCTACGCGACCGGACAACGGGGGCGCGGGTTGAACACCCGCTAGTCATCTGTCGCGCAGCGCCCCCGTTATATTTCAAAAGGATGCTCAAGGGAATGAAAAAGTTTTTTACATACATATATCAGTTATTAGTATTTGCGTCAGTGATTGGTGGTGCTTTTTCTCTTTACACATATTTTACGGAAAAATCTGATTATGAATTAGTATTTACCATTGATGAACAAAACCATATAATAGAAAATAATACAGGCTTAGATGATCTAAAAATAATATATAAAGACATTGAAGTTAAATCCCTATATGGCACAAAAATCACACTAACCAATACAGGTAATAAAGCTATTGCAAAAGATTTAATTTTTGACCCAATTATTATTTGTTTGCAACCAACCAATATTTTGGTGAATGTAAAAACAAAACTGGATATATTACGTTCTAAAAATTCATTTACTCTAAATATTGAGTTACTAAACCCTGGAGAGCAAATTGATTTCTATTTACTCACTACTAAAAAAGCAGCTTTTTCATTAAAATACAAAATCAGGGAGATACCAAAAATAAAGGTTTGGAACAAAATTGAAAATCCTCCGATAGAAAAAAAGTTTTTTGATATTAACTGGTTTTGGTTTGTTTTCATAATTACATCTTTATTCCTTACACTTGATGCAATGTTTCTGCTAAAAGAAGATCAAAAGCTAGAACGTCTATTGTCTTTTATTAGAAACATAACAAATGATGTGAGTTTTGAGAAAACGAAAACGATAGAAAAGTTATCCCAGCTTTACGGTGAATATAGTGATTCACTACCTTTCGTATTTGTAGATAAAAACTATTTAATTAAAATTATTTCTGAAAAAATAGATTCTCTTGACACCAGAACTGAAAAAGATAGATATATTCTTTATAAATTCGTTATTGATCATGTTCAACATGCTAATATGTACTATTTACGGGGCACTAATATTTTTGTTGGACCAATGATGTTTTTTGTTGCGCTGATTGGGATTGTATGGAATCTCGTATTCTAAATTTCATAACAAATCAGTGGAGCCAATAAATTACCCTGCGGGCAATTTATTGGCTCATTTTAAACGTTATATCAAATCAACATAAAAAAAAGGATAGTTATGTTACCAAAATTATTTTTACCAGATCAAACAGGCTCAGGTGCTAAAGTTGAAATTCCGCATAATGGTTCCGCTGTTATTGTAGGTGCAAATGGTGCAGGTAAAAGTAGACTTGGTGCTTGGGTAGAAAAGAATACTGAGCAAAACACTATCGTACATAGAATCTCTGCTCAAAGAGCCCTTGATATACCAGATTATGCGATAGTTAAATCTCTTGAACAATCTTTAAACGACCTTATATGGGGAAATGAAAACTCTCAGTATGCGAATCTTCAATATAAGTGGGGTCACAAATGGGGAAATCGCCCTGAAACATTTATGCAATAAGACTATGGAAAAGTTTTATCTACATTATTCGCAAAATCATCGGAACGAGATAGACTACATTCAGAAGAAACTAAAAAACTTAAAGTTTATATTCCTGTTCCAGATTCACCTATTGATGTACTAATTGCATTGTGGGACGAAATTCTTCCTCACAGAAAAATAAGCCTTAAAGATGGAATAGTAAAGGTCATTGATTCATTGAATGGTACAGAATATCATGGAAAAGAAATGAGTGATGGTGAACGAGTTGCCTTATATCTAATGTGACAATGCTTAGTAGCACCTAAAAATTCTATATTGATTATTGATGAACCTGAAATTCATTTGCATACTTCAATTATGCAATCTCTGTGGAATAAGTTAGAAGAAGTAATATAATGAACCCTTTTTTCAAGACCAGTAAATCAAGTTTTTTAATTCCACCTTTTTATGATACCAACGGTAACAGTTTTGCTCCTTTAGGG
>CAISHH010000120.1 GCA_903885085.1 uncultured Campylobacterales bacterium | reverse complement strand
TCACCGCTTAAAATCATCTCGACGATACGCATAACTTCTTTACTCGTCACACGCTGACCTTCGATGAATTTTGATTCAATATGCAATGCATCCAACATATCTGTGATACTTTTTCCACCGCCATGAACAACTATCGGGCGAATTCCTACAAGATACATCAGCAAAATATCTTCAGCAAACTGCTCTTTGAGTTGTGGTGAAGTCTGTGCTGAACCGCCATATTTGATAACGATCTTTTGATTTGCAAACTGCTTTATAAACGGCAGTGCTTCAAGAAGAGTTTTAACAGTTTCAATCTTTTTTTGCATGGTTTTCCTTTATATAATTATCAATAAGTCCAAAAACTTTTTCATCTACATCAATCTTTAAATCAAGTAGCGAAATAGTAATACCAAAATCCTTCATTTTTACATAATCTTTGAAAGTTACAAGAAGTGAATCTGCACTGTCTAAATATAAGATCCACTCTAGTTCCTCTTTTGTAAAAAAATGATGATCTTCAAAGTAGTGTTTACTCGTAACTTCAGGCAGATAAGCATCAAGTCTTTGCGCTCTTGCGATGGCTGTCACAAGCGCCATTTTTGACGTAGGATTCTCTACATGTACGACTCTTTTAAAATCAACACCATCTTGAAGCACCGTAACTTTTTTACCACTCCAACTCTTTTCACGATAAGGGCCAGATGGTAAACAAAAAGGGTTTTTTGATTCAACATTGATGAGAATATCAAGCTTTTTAATGTGATGTTTTGAGTATCCATCATCTAAAAAAACAAGTTTTGCACCCATCTCTTTAGCTTTAATAATCCCCTCTTCTCTTTTTTCACATACGATAACGATAGCATGAGGAACTTTCTGCACATAGATCATCGCTTCATCGCCACTTATCTCTACGTCACACAAGATTTCAATGCCATTTGAGATTACATGTAAGCCCTCTGATCTTCTGCCATAGCCTCGAAGAACGATCGCGACATTTTCATAACGAAGGGCTAAGGCTGTTGTTAAAGGAGTTTTTCCGCTTCCACCAACACTGAGATTTCCAATACTTATAACATCGATACCATAATCTTTAGGAATAGCTCTTTGATACTTTATCCAGACAATAAAACAGTATAAATAACTTAAAGGAAGAAGTAGAAGTGATAAAAGAGCTTGAGAGAAACTCGGTTTATAGAGATATCTCTCAACCCAAAAGACAAGTGATTTTTTCAAACTCTTGTTTTTGCTATCTTTTTGATTGTGTCAACCACATATTTGATCTCCGCATCACTCATCGCTGCATAGATAGGAATAGAGAGTACTTTTTGAAATGTTTTTAGCGCGATTGGAAAATCATTTACACGCAATGAATATTTTGATTTGTAGTAAGAAAGCAGATGTAATGGGATGTAATGCAGTGCTGTTTTAATCCCATTTTCATTTAACTCTTTTGCAAAAGAATCTCTATTTTTATCTATTTCAATAATATAAAGAGAGAAAGAATGATCTTCATTTGCCAAGTTTGGTACGCTGATATGAGTCGTATTTTTCAAAGCATCATTATAGACAGTAGCTATCTCTCTTTGTCTTTGTATACACTCATCTTGCTTTTCGATTTGAGCTAGGATATAAGCCGCGTCAAGCTGACTCATCGTGTATTTGTTTCCGATATCCGTGATGTCGTAGATATAATCGAGTCCATCTTCGTTCACAACCATCGCATGATTGCGAAGCAGTTTTGCTCTGTTTTTTATCTCTTCATCATTTGTAACCATCATACCGCCGTTACAGACGCTATTTTTCAGATGTGGAGAAAAGCTAAAACATGTGATATCAGCGCCAGTAGAACCAATCTTATCGCCATTATATGTAGCGCCAAAAGCATCTGCGGCATCTTCGACAATTTTGACATCATAAGTCTTAGCCATTTTATACAAACGTTCTAAGTCCACACACTGACCTGCAATGTGGCTGACGATGACCGCTTTGAGTTTTCTTGATGCATTTTCTTCTAAGTATTTTTCAAGCTTGTTTAGATCAATATTATAAGTCTTAGGATCGATATCTATAAAAGTCGGTTCTGCATCAAAATGGCGCACCACTTCTGGAACAGATGGAAAAGCATTGACTGAACAAAGGACTTTGTCGCCGCGTTTAAGATCAAGTGCAAGCATAGCCAAGTGAAGAGCAGCCGTACCGCTTGATGTTGCTATGGCAAAACTTGCCCCGATATAGGTCTCAAACTCTTCTTCAAGTTTAGCAACGAAATCACCATTTTCTCCGTCTAAAACATCGGCAATATGGTCATGCTCAACAACTCCGCTTTCTTGTCTATAAAATGGAACTTTCATACTATTCTCCTTATAAATTTATATCTCTTGCATAATTAAAATCATGGTTGATTGTCCGCGATGTGAGTTTTGCAATCACGGGCATTTTTCTCTTAAACTGGTTTGCATAGATTTTTTTGATGATCATTTCAAGCATCTCTTTGTTGACACCACTCTCTATGATAGCATCGACGCTGAGGCGCTCTTCCACATACAGACGTAGCGCCTCATCTAACTTTTCGTAACTATACCCAAGATCGGCCTCATCACTCTGTCCATCCCACAAATCTGCCGATGGTGCTTTAGTAATGATGCTTTTTGTAACACCCAAATAGCGTGCAAACTCAAAAATCTCACTTTTGTAGAGATCTCCTATAGGATTTAAGGCACTTGCAAGATCGCCATAGAGCGTTCCATATCCCAGCATCAGCTCACTTTTATTGCTTGTGCCGAGCACCAAAGCGCCCTCTTTTGCCGACATATCAAAAAGTGTGACCATTCGCAGACGTGCTGAGAGATTTCCACGGCGAAGATTGTTCATATCAACATTTTCTTTTTCATACGCTTGAAGCATCGGTGCTATGCTTTTTGTTACTGATCTAAGATTGAAATCTTTACAAAGAGCATCTGCATCATCAAGTGAGTTTTGTGAAGAGTAATGTGATGGCATCTTGACACATAAAAGGTCATCTCCAAACGCACGTTGCGCCAAAACTGCGACCACAGCAGAATCTATCCCGCCACTGAGTCCCAAAACAACTTTTTGCAGACCGGTTTTACGGACTTCATTGTCTAAAAAACGTGTTAAATAATCTGCAATTTGTGCATATTTTTTCATATTTTTTCAAAACCCTAAAATAAAAATTCTATCAAAGAAGATGATTATATCGTAATTTCATCCTAACATACATCCTTGTGTGCCATTGTTTGGAGCTCTTTACATGTAAAGCCTGCTTCTTTTCTGGCTTCAATATTGAGCTCTTTTTTTTTGCCAAGCCAAAGCGGATAATACTTGTTTATAATCTCAAAATATATCTCTTTTTCTTTGCCTTCTGCCTCACAGGCGTGTGTAAACCATCTATCGCCCTTTTGCACATGGGAAACCTCTTCATCAACGATTACATATAAGGCTTTTATAATCTTAGAAAGCATCTCATTTTCAGGCAGACGTTTAAGTTTATTTAAGATCATCGGAGTAGCATCCAAACCGTTTGCTTCCAAATAACGAGGCACAACTGCCATACGTTCTAAAAAAGAGTTCTGAGTTTTTGCCATCGCTTCAAAAAGTGAGTTATGCACCTCAACAGCTCCATAATAACTGCCAAGTTCTACAAGGAGTTCCTGAAGCATCACAAAGTGCCTCACTTCATCAGCAGCAACTTCGAGCCAGTCATCATAATACGCCATAGGCAAATCATGAAATCTATACGCCGCATCAAGGGCCAAATCAATGGCGCTGTATTCTATGTGTGCGATGGCATGAAGGAGATAAATCTGTCCCTCAGAAGTTGTCAAGTTTTTTCTTTTTGGGACATCTTGAGCTGCTATAATTTGACAAAAAGAGTCATATGAAGGGTGTTCTACAGATTTTTGATTATAATCATTTTCAAAAACAGTTTGCCCATTTTTATAGTTTTCATAAAAAAGTTCAAAGAGTTTTAGTTTTTTTTCTGGATCTGCTTCATATAAAACTGCTTCCAATTCTTTATAAAAATTCATATTCAAATTATGCACTTATCCAGAAATACCAACTCAATGTATACTGAGTTTATTTGTATCAAATTCTAGTGTAATAATACGATTTCTTCCACTCTCTTTTGCTCTATAAAGGGCCTCATCTGCGAACTCTAAGAGATCTTTATAACTATGATCTTTTGTAGGTACAACGCTACTAACGCCAAAACTCATCGTAAATGGCGCGATCTCTATGCCGTTGACATTAAAGTTCTTTGGATTTTTCAACTGCTCGGCTATCTCCTCACAAAGTTCCCATGCACCCTCAATATCTGTATCATAAAGCACTATAACAAACTCTTCACCTCCATAACGTGCAGCAAGATCAGAAAAACGTTTGAGCGAACTTGCAATTGTATGGGCAACATTCTTTAAGACCTCATCTCCTGCAATATGTCCATACGTATCATTGACTTTTTTAAAGAAGTCGATGTCACACATGACAAGTGCTATCTTCGTATTGGTACGTAATGCCAACTCCCAGATATTTTCAACATACTCTTCAAAATGTCTTCTATTTGCTATCTTCGTAAGAGGATCAGTCATAGTCATTTGTTCTAGTTTTTCATTGGCTTTTTGGAGTGATCTAGTTCTCTCTTCTATCTTCTCTTCAAGTGAGCTGTTCATCTCATCTAAGAGTTTCGTATAGGAACCTATCTTCTCAACCATACCAACTATAGCATTATGGATGACACCTACTTCATCAGTACGTTTTGATTTTTCTAAATCAAAGTTATTTAATTTTGGATCATACACCAAAACAGCCTGTGTCAGTTTTCTAAAATATTTAAATTCACGTCTAAGAAAATAAAGTAAGACTCCCAATAAAATCAATGCAACAGCAAAAACACGTATTGTTGTCTCTTTGTTTTTCATACGTACTTGTTCATATTCATCATCAGAAAATTTTACTTTAATATACCCGACACTCTGATTTGTAATAGTATCGAGAATCTCGCTGCCACAGATTTTTATGCCATCAAGCACAACCTCTTTTTCCTTCAAATCATTTGGATACTGAAAAAGAACCTGATTCTCTTTATTTTTAACTTGCATCCATTGTATATCTTTATTTTGTTTCACAATGAGATTTAAGTATTCCTTATTTGCATCATCAAGACCCAATGAAATATTTAAGCTGAGTATTGGCAACATCGTATCAAGAAGCAGTTTATTCTTTGATCTCTTTGAGTTTTCAAACTGAGTGGTGATATTTTCAGAAAGCTGATAGCGTTCAAACCCAGTAATCATCAGTGTAAAAAAGATAACACCTAAAATAATTTTTATTTCTATACTGAACGTACGCATCATTTATCCGTTTGCATATAAATTTTTGAGATTCGAAGTAAAATCGGGTCTACCATAATACTATTTTGCTTTAAAGCGCTGACATTAATATAGGGCAAAATCTTTCTCCCTAAAAAAAGTGAAACTTCAACACCATTTGTGAGTAAAGATGCATCATATGATACAGTCAATTTTTTTTGTTTTTTCGCATATAAAAGCGTCTCATTGATATTTTTTTCAGAGCTATTAAATAAAAAGAGTAGCTCGCTATTGTTACATGTAGAAAGATTTGTAAAATCAGTTTGAGTAAGTTTTACATTGTAGTTTTTTATACCTCGAGGATAGTTGCGAATTATTTTATCAATCAATGAGGATGCAGTACCTTTTTCTATATCTTCATGTAGAACACAAATATTGATCTGATCTTTTATTTTGAATTTTTGGTCACTCATGATAACAAAACGGGGAAGTAGCTTTGAAAATATCTCTAAGACATCCTCATCATAATCTGTTGCGCTGACCATTGTTGTATTAAAAAATAAAGCAAGGAGCAAAAAAAATTTAACAGATTTTACTAACAAAAAAACACCAACCTTAAAGCCCAGATATATAAAAGTTATAGTAACATACTTTCTATAAATTCTGTGTATACATAATTCTTACAATGAAAAAAGAGGATAATAGTCATATGAAAAAGAGTCACTTTACTATCATTATCTCCGTTATTACAGCTAGCTTGTTGCATGCAAATGACAGTGATCAAGACATGGAATCTCTTCTTAACAATGTAAGTACCATCGCAACCAAAAAATCCATCAATGTAGATTATATGCCCTCCGTCGTCACTGTCATAGACGCAGAAACTTTTTTGGATGCTGGTAGAGCCTTTTGCAAATCTCCAACTTCATTCTCTAATTTAAGGTTTTTGGAAGTTTGAAAAAAGCTCATAAAAGTCGAGTTTCTCGATGTTTTAGGTAAAATTTCTTTACGACAAAAAACCACCTAAACAGAAGAAACTC
>CAISHH010000119.1 GCA_903885085.1 uncultured Campylobacterales bacterium | reverse complement strand
TTTACCTAAAACATCGAGAAACTCGACTTTTATGAGCTTTTTTCAAACTTCCAAAAACCTTAAATTAGAGAATGAAGTTGGAGATTTGCAAAAGGCTCCTATGTAAGGCAATTTTATGAATCATGCGATATTAGAGAGTATAAAGTCACTTCCACCTTTGTCAAAAACTATCACAGAAACTCAGAAGATTTATGCAAATCCTGAGAGTTCCATAGCAGACTTGGTAAAAGTTATAGAAGAAGATCCGATGATCATCGCCAATCTTTTAAAAGCCGCAAATTCTCCTCTTTACAGTTTTCAAGCAGAAATAAATAACGTTGCTCAGGCTGTGACACTTTTTGGTATGAGTATGACCCGCTCTATTGTCCTTGGTAACTCTGTAAGAAAACTTTTAAACGTTGATATGGAACCTTATGCCACTTCATCTGAGAAATTTGCAGAGATGGCATCAAAACAAGCAACATTGATTCATAGTTGGTATAAAAAGATAGACAAACAAAAAGCTGATAAACTTTTTTTAGCGGCATTACTTCAAGAAACTGGAAAGATTTTAATCGCGAGTCATATTATTCAAAAAGATGAGATGATAACTTTTCGCTCTGAGATAGAGATGACTCATAATATTCCAATGGTTGAAAAAAGCTACGTTGATGAGACAACAGCAGCTGTTACAGCAGCTATCTTTGAACATTGGGGATTTGATGAAGACTTTGTCGATATGATCCGTTATTCGGATGATCCCTCAAATGCACCAGAAGATATTAAAGAATATGCTATGGCATTACACATTGTAAAAACAATTATTCCAATCAATGATCCTTTAGGTGAAATTTCTATAAATATAGGACTCAAAACTGCCAGCGATGCAGGATACAATCATGAGATACTCGAAGATTGTATTGATGATATGCTCGATAATCTTTAGTATTTTTGCAAAAGATGGAGCTACAGTTCTAGTTCTATCTTCTCTAGCTCTTTTTTTGAAATAAAATCTCCCTTAAATATAGATAAACCTTCATTGGATATACTTACAAAAAAACTATACAAAGAGATTTTCATGGCAAAAACTGTAACAATTATCGATACTTTCGGATTCTTTTTTAGGAGTTTTTACGCGCTTCCACAGCATCTTAGCAACAAAGATGGCTTTCCTACTGGGCTTTTAACGGGTTTTACAAATTTTATCTCTTCACTTCAAAAAGAGCATAATTGTGATTATCTTGTTTTTGCCATAGATTCTAAAGGCAATACTTTTAGAAATGAGATAGATCCAAACTACAAAGCAAACCGAAGTGCGCCTCCGCATGAACTCACGCTTCAACTTCCAATCGCCATAGAATGGATAGAAAAGATGGGCTTTAAAACGCTTGGAATGGGTGGTTATGAAGCCGATGATATGATAGCAACGGTCACAAAACTCTCATTAGAAAAAGGCTATAAGGTGAGAGTTGTTTCTCACGATAAAGATCTCTATCAACTCATAGATGATGACAAAGTTGTTCTTGTCGATGCCATCAAAAGAAAAACAATAAACGAAGATGAGTGTATGCAAAAGTACGGTGTAACACCTAAACAGTTTATAGATTTTCAATCTCTTTTAGGCGACAGCGCCGATAATGTTCCTGGAGTCAGAGGGATAGGAAAAGTTACGGCGCAAAAACTTATAGAAGCTTACGGAAGCTTGGATGGGATCTATGAAAATATCGAGAGTGTAACGCCCGCTGGAGTACAGAAAAAATTAGTGGAAAACAAAGCGAATGCTTTTATGTCAAAAGAGTTGGTCACACTTAAAAATGATGTTTTTTTTGATCTGGATTTTGAAGAGTACACGATGCATTATGATAATCCTTTTGTGCCGATCTATGATGAACTTGTACACTATGAGATGAACGCGATCCTTCGAACACTTCACGCAAAAGGGATAGTCCAAGAAAACAAAACTCCAACTCCAATACAGGGTGTTGAAGTGGTTTTTGAAACTATCAAAGAGCCAAAACTCGAAGATTTTAAAACAACACTTATAACAGATAAAAATGAACTTGATAGAGTATTATCCAGCCTTACATGTAAGGATATTATCGCTTTTGATACAGAGACTACGGGACTTGATTACTACAACGATACGCTTGTGGGCTTTAGTTTCTGTATGAATGAAAACGAGGCTTATTATGTTCCCCTAGCTCATAATTATCTTGGCGCACCAGAGCAGATAGATCAACAAAGTGCCAAAGATGCAATGAGAAAAATCTTTACATGTAAGGTTGTCGGGCACAATCTAAAGTTCGATCTTCACTTTGTTACGAAGTTTTTAGATGAAGATTTGGAGATCTTTGCGGACTCGATGATTCTTGCTTGGCTTTTAAATCCAGAGGGCAAACTTTCCCTCGATCATCTCGCGTCAAATATGTTAAATCATACAATGATCTCTTTTAAAGATACTGTCAAAAAAGGGGAAACTTTTGCTTCAGTTGAGATTGAAGATGCGTGTAAATATGCCGCAGAAGATGCACTTATAACGCTCAGACTCTATAACCTTTTAGTTCAAAAATTTGAGCTCAATTCTACGCAATATCTTTTAGAAGAAGCCAACCACGTAGAGTTTCCTTTTGTCACAACACTGCTGAGAATGGAGCAAAAAGGGATAAAAGTGGAGGGGGAATTTTTAGAAAAGTTTTTGGATGAGGTGAAAATACGACTTGCAGAATTGACACATGAAGTCTATACGCTTAGTGGATGTGAGTTCAATCTTAATTCTCCTTCTCAACTAGGAACAGTGCTGTTTGAAACACTTGGACTCTCAAAGGGTAAAAAGACAAAAACGGGTTATTCAACGGATGAAAACGTTCTGAGTTCACTTATTGATGAGCATGTAGTGATCAAATATATTTTAGAATACCGCGAAGTGCATAAGCTTTATTCAACGTATATAGAACCACTTTTAAAACTCTCGAGAGAGAGTGAAGACAGCCGAGTGCATACCTCTTTTATCCATACGGGAACGGCAACTGGAAGACTTAGTTCAAAAAATCCAAACCTGCAAAATATCCCCGCACGTAGTGATCTAGGTGTGAAAATCCGTCAAGCTTTTGTCGCACCAAAAGGGAAAAAACTTATCGGCATCGATTACTCACAGATCGAGCTGAGACTGCTGGCGCATTTTAGTGAAGATCCTGTTTTAGTCAAAGCATTTCGTGAAGATCAAGATATCCACCTTGCAACTGCAACAGTCCTTTTTGGAGAGGAAGCCGCGGTTAAGAGAAACATCGCAAAGACTGTAAACTTCGGACTTTTATACGGCATGGGACAAAAAAAGCTCTCCGATACTTTAGGTATCAGTGGCAAAGAAGCAAAAGAGATTATCACAAAGTATTTTGAAAACTTTTCAAGTGTCAAAAATTATTTTTCTTCCATTGTCGAAGACTCAAAAGAGAAGGGCTATGTAGAGACTCTGCTTCGCCGTAGACGCTATTTTGACTATGCAAAAGCAACTCCGATGCTTCATGCCGCGTATGATAGAGAAAGTGTTAATACCAAGTTTCAAGGTAGTGCGGCTGACCTTATCAAACTTTCAATGAACAAGATAGATTTGATTATAAGAGAGGAAAACTTAAGAGCAAAAATGTTGCTTCAGATTCATGATGAATTGATTTTTGAAGTTGATGAAGATGTTGCGCAGGAGCTTGGAGCGAGATTTCAAGATATTATGGAAACAATCTATGCGCTTAAAATCCCGCTACGTGCATCTCTAAACATCGGAGATAACTGGGGTGAGCTTAAATAGAGAGGTATATAAAAGATTTTTATATATAAAAAAGCTTAATAAAATCACTCGTAGTTCTCTTTTATATCTATATTTACCATAGTTTCATTACAATGCGAGGCTAAATAAGAAAGGTGTCATAATGAAAAAAATATTATCATTTATGAGTTCTATGAAAACGATGGCCGTTTTAATGCTCATTTTTGCGTTTTCTATTGGATATGCAACTATCATAGAAAACGATTTCGGTACGATGACGGCAAAAGCTGATATCTATAACACACGATGGTTCGAGGTACTTTTGGGACTTTTAGCTATTAATCTTTTCATGAATATCATCAATTTTAAGATGTACAGAAAAGAAAGAATTCTTGTTCTTACATTTCACGTTTCATTTTTTGTAATTTTAATTGGTGCTGCTATAACACGTTACAGCGGATTTGAGGGTATGATGCATATTCGTGAGGGACAAACATCTTCTATGATGCAAAGTGCTGAGCCTTATGTCAATATCAAAGCCGGTAATGCAGAAGATTCTACGATGCTTTATCTTTCAAAAAGAACACATAACAGTTTTGACAAAGAGATTCAAGCGGGTGGAAAGACTCTACATGTAAAGCTTGTCGAGTATATTCCTGATGCTGTTATAAAACTTGTTGAAGATAAAAACGGTACGCCTATAGCAAATATGATGGTGACATTAGATGGTCAGGGTCAAAGTGTTCAGTTGTCAAAAGGTGATTTCTTTGAAGCTGGTGATCTAGTACTTGATTTTGATTCAGGAAAGAAGTTTGACAAGCCCGTAGTTGAGCTTTTTGTGGAAAATGGCAAACTAATGATAAGCCATCCGATGGATTTAAAATACTTGAAAATGGATGACAAAAGCAGCGGTGTTTCACAAGCAAGTACAAAAGAAGAGTTCGCAATACGCACTCTCAATACGTACAATGCAACAAATTTTGTTTTACGCGAGTTTTATCCATTGGCAAGTAAAGAGGTTGTGAGCGATCCAAAGGTAAAAGGCAAAAAGAATGCCGGTACTGATGCACTTCGCTTTGAAATTAGTGATGCTAAAGAATCTAAAACAGTGCTTGTTTATGGTAAAAAAAATGAGCTTGGTGATGATGTGACTGCAATGGTTGATGGTGTAAATGTTTCTGTGAATTATGGTCCAAAGATTCTTACTCTTCCTTTTGCACTGAAATTAAATCGCTTTGAACTTTCACGTTATCCAGGTTCTATGTCACCTTCTTCTTATGCGAGTGAGGTTACTTTGATAGATAAGGAACAAAATATGAATGAACCTTTCAAAATCTATATGAATCATATTTTAGATCATAGAGGATATAGATTTTTCCAATCTTCTTATGACCAAGATGAAAAAGGAACTGTACTTTCAGTAAACAATGATCCAGGAACATTAATTACATACATAGGTTATTTAATGCTTGCTGTTGGACTTTTTGGCTCACTTTTGATGCCAAATGGTAGATTTGCAAAGCTCTCTAACAAAGCAAAAAAACTTGCATCAAGTAGAGCAGTTGCGGCATTTTTAGCACTTGCTTTTGCTTTTTCATATACTTCCTCTTATGCAGATGAAGTCAATCCTTTGATCAAAACTGTAAAATCTTTTGATAAAACCCATGCAGCGCTTTTTGGCGAACTTATTGTTCAAGACAGTGATGGAAGGATGAAACCTCTCGATACACTTTCAACTGAGATTGTCAATAAAATCAGCAGAAGTAATTCGATTTTAGGTCTTGATGCAAACCAGATCATTCTTGGGATGATGATACGTCCCGATGCATGGCGTGAGATCAAAATGATTAGTACTTCAAATAAAGAAGTCAACAAATTCCTTGGACTTCCTGAAGATACAAAATATGCATCATTTTCAGAATTTTTTCAATCTCCAGCAGATATGCAAGGCTATAAACTTGCACAGTATGCAGAAGAATCTTCACGTAAAGCACCAAAAGACAGAAATCAGTTTGATAAAGCAGTTTTGTCTGTAGATGAACGTGTCAATGTTGCTTTTATGGTTTATACGGGCTCAATTATCAAAATCTGGCCAAAACCAAATGATGTGAATCAAAAATGGGTGGATACGATAGAAGCGCTTCAAACTTTTGATCAAGAGTCTGCGGGCAAAGTAAAAGACGCTGCAGTTATCTACTTTTCAAGTATTGATGATGCTATAAAAACTGGAAATTGGACAAAAGCGAATGCGGCACTTGATGGGGTCAAAAGCTTTCAAAAATTTTATGGCGCGGCTGTCTATCCGGATAAAAATAAGATCCGTTTAGAAATACTTTATAATCATTCAAATATTTTTGAGTTGTTGTGGCCACTTTATTTCTTGATTGGTTTTGTACTTTTGAGTTTCTCTTTTGTGAAAATACTCAAACCATCATTCAATCTTAAGATCATGAGCAAATCAGCGATGTTTTTACTGATAGCATTTTTCATCGCGCATACTTTAGGTCTTGCTGTGAGATGGTATATTTCAGGTCACGCACCATGGTCAAATGGGTTTGAATCTATGGTTTATATCGCTTGGGCGACGGTTTTGGCAGGTTTTATCTTTTCAAGACATTCACCAATCACTTTAGCTTCGACATCTATTTTGGCGGGTTTGATCCTTTTTGTAGCGCATTTGAGCTGGATGGATCCAAAAGTTACGAACTTAGTACCTGTTTTACAGTCCTACTGGCTTGATATTCACGTTTCGATGATTACGGCTAGTTATGGTTTCCTTGGTCTTGGAGCACTGCTTGGATTTATCACTGTGCTTCTTTTTGCGCTGAGAAACTCTAAAAATGCAGAGCGTATCAACAGCTCTATCTTAGAACTCAATGCCATCAATGAGATGAGTTTGCTTATCGGCCTTGCAATGTTGACTGTTGGAAACTTTCTTGGTGGAGTTTGGGCAAATGAAAGTTGGGGACGTTACTGGGGCTGGGATCCAAAAGAAACTTGGGCACTTGTGACGATTTTAGTCTATGCGGTTGTTGTACACATTAGATTTATAAAAGCACTTTATACGCCGTTTAGTTACAGTGTTATCTCATTGCTTGCATTTACTTCGGTTTTAATGACCTATTTCGGAGTAAATTATTATCTTGCGGGTATGCACTCATATGCAAAAGGCGATCCGGTGCCTATCCCTGATTTTGTGCCTATTTCATACTTTATAGTATTTGCACTTATAGCTATCGCTTTTAGAAATAGAAAGATAACTGAGTAAAGTGGAATTTAAAGGATTTTCAAAAGAGCTTATACCTTTTTTAAAAGAGATCCGTGACAATAATAACAAAGAGTGGTTTTTAACTCAAAAATCACGCTACGAAAAACTTATATTAAACCCCTCTCGCGACTTTATCGTTGAGATGGGTGAACACCTCATGGCCATCGAGCCAACTATCAATGCAATTCCAAAAATAAACGCTTCACTGTTTCGCATATATAAAGATATACGAAGAAATAAAACTGCTCTAAGCGATCCTATCAAAACACGTGTTGGCTATATCTTTTGGCAAGGCAGGGGCAAACGTCTTCAAAGCAGCAGTTTTTATCTGCATTATGGCATTGATGAACTCTTTGTAGCAGTAGGGATACGATGGTTTGAAAAAGAGATACTTGATATTTATCGTGCATATATCAAAGATGAGGCTCATAGAGAAAAGTTGGCATCTATTATTCAAGAACTAGAAAATAAGGGCTATAAAGTTTTAGAAGCCTCGATGAAAAGATATCCTAAAGGCTTTACCAAAGAGATGTCTCATGTAGAACTTTCTTTATATAAAGAGATGGCTGCTTATAAAAAATATGACTCTCATTTGATAGAAGAGGGCGAGAAGTTGATAGAGACATTATATAAAGACTATGAAGCGATGGCAGAGTTGCAAAAATGGGTTTATGAGATGAGTATATCGGGTAAAAAATAGTACAGAAGTGACTCTGTTTTACTCTTGTACCGCTTTCTTATGTATCTCTTCTATAGAGCTTAAGTTATGAATGGTGTAATATTTTTGTAAGAGTTGATGGAGTCTGTTTTCATTAAATCTCCAAAAATGTTTTTCATCAAAATCGCTATGAGATTTGATCAAGATAAAGAGCTCTTTGTGCGTTGGCGGAGTCGAACTTGTTTGGATAGTATCAATCATGATGAATGTTAGCTGATCGACGGATTCTTTCGTGTTATCATCATCTTCAAGCTGTTTGTTTGGCATAAACTTATAGAGTTTCCAAGCACTCAGGATTAAAGCGAGAGCAAAAGCTCCCATCATGATTGATGAGAGGTGCTCTTTCACTTAAACCACTTTTTCATCTTCTCAATTGCAGAATCAAGTACACCTTCATGTGGTTTTGACTCGATGCCAAAAGATTCTTGAAGTTTTAAAAGAAGCTCTTTTTGGTTATCATTTAGCTTTTTGGGATAGGTAATATTGACTTGAGCGATAAGATCACCTTTACCATGCCCGTGGACATCTTCGATACCTTCATTTCTGAATTTAAAGTGCTGTTTATCGCGAGTTCCCACATCAAGCTGAAGTTTTAACTCACCCGTTAAAGATGGAATAGTGATTTCATCTCCTGTGATTGCCTGAGTAAAGAATACAGGGATCTCGATATAAACATCATTTTCACTCCTTACGAAATGCTTATCTGCTTTAACACTAAATGTTACATACAAGTCTCCACGACGACCATTTTTACCAATATTTCCACGTCCGCCTACTCTTAAGCGATTGCCGTTGTCTATCCCTTTTGGAACATTGATCTTAACACTGTCTTTGACTTCTGTATATCCATGACCAGAACAATCACTACATTTTTCAGATGGCTTTGTGCCTTCGCCGCCACATGCAGGACAGGTCTGAGAAAAAGTCATAAACCCTTGACGCACGTAAACTTGACCTTTGCCTTGACATTGGTTACAAGAAGAGAGTTTGCCATCTTTGGCACCTGTACCTTTACAGCTCGAACAAGATGATTTATATTTGTAATTGATCTCTTTCTCACAGCCAAAGACTGCTTCGTTAAAGCTGATATTCATATCGACATTCATATCAAGAGGGTATTTGTCCATATCTGCGCGTGAACGTCTTTGTCCTCCTCCACCGCCAAAACCACCGTTAAACATCTCTTCAAAGATACTTCCAAGATCTTCAAAACCACTCATACCAGAGCTGCGACCTCTGCCGCCTCCGCCTTGGAGTCCCTCTTTACCGTATCTGTCATAGACTGCTCTTTGTTGTTCGTCACTGAGTGTTTGATAAGCTTCGTTAACAAACTTAAATTTTGTCTCAGCTTCAGCATCGCCCTGATTTTTGTCAGGATGGTACTCTTTTGCAAGTCTTCTGTAAGCTTTTTTAATGATCGTCTGATCTGCATTTTTGTCGATCTGTAATATTTCGTAGTAACTTAGATTTTCCAAAAATAATCTCCATAATTTTTTCGAAATTATAACGCAAATAGTTGATACCATACTTATAGGTTTACGATAAAAGGCTATAATAAGCAAAATTATTACAAGGTATTTGAGTGCTAAAAATTCCACGTTTACTTCGTTTTCTAACTGTTTTCATTATTTGTATGACTTTGCTTTTGGCTCTTTTTAGAGTTTCATTTTATTTCTATTTTGTTGATCCTCTTTCACATTTAAGCAATTATGACTTTTGGATGGCTTTATGGCTGGGAAGTCGGTTTGATCTTCGTATGATCGTCATTATGGTTGCCCCTCTCTTTTTTCTTGGCTGGATCCCTTTTCTTTCTCCGTTTAAAAATAAAATAGCTAAAAAGTTTTGGCTTGGCTATTTGGGTGCGATGTTTGCAACATTTTTGCTTTTTTATGCGGTGGATGCAGGGTATTATGCATATCTTGGAACACGCCTTGATTTTACTTCGACAAGATTATTAGTTGATTTTAAAACATCGATGGAGATGGTTTGGGAGAGTTATCCTGTTATTTGGATCTTCCTTGGCTACTTTTCACTTATTGGAATATTTATATTTTTTATCAATAAGTTGTTTACTAAACTACAAAATTGTGTCATCCCTGAAAGTGGTTGGGGCCTAAAAATTTTTATTGGCTTTACAAGCTTTTTTATTATGTTTGCACTTGGTTGGGGAAAACTTGATCAGTACCCTTTACGCTGGTCAGATGCTTCTTTTTCAAAGCATCCTTTTGCTTCTCAACTGACTTATAACCCAATTCATTATTTCTTTGATACTTGGAAAAATGGGCGTGAAGCGTATGATATAAAAAAAGTCAAAGAACATTATGATGTGATGGCGGATTATTTGGGCATTGTTCATAAAGATAAAGCAAATTTGAATTTTAAACGTGAAGCAAAACCGATTTTGAGCGTTGGTACAAAGCCAAATGTAGTCATAGTTATCATGGAGTCTTTTGCTTCTTATAAATCAAGTGTTTCAGGAAATCCTATCGATCCTTCACCAAACTTAAAAGAGTATGCTGATAAGGGTTGGTACTTTAAAAACTTCTATACGCCAACTGTCGGGACAGCTAGAAGTATCTATGCGACACTCACATCTTTGCCAGATGTAGAACTTCATGGAACATCTAGCCGTAATCCTCTCATTGTAAATCAACACTCCATTTTTGAGGATTTTAAAGATTACAAAAAACTTTACTTCATCGGCGGTTCTGCATCTTGGGGAAATATCCGCGGAATGCTCAATGAGTCTATGGATAATCTTGATCTGTATGAAGAAGAACGTTACAGCGCACCAAGAACTGATGTCTGGGGAATCTCTGATGCTGATTTGGCACTTGAATCGAGTAAGGTTTTAGCGCAAGAGAAAGAGCCTTTTGTAGCCATTATCCAGACTTCAGGAAATCATAGACCATATACGATCCCTGCAAATGACCATGGATTTAAAATCCGCACAGATGTGAGTTTGGCTGAAGTGAAAAAATATGGATTTGCTTCACTTGAAGAGTATAACTCTTTTAGATTTTTGGATTATTCTGTAGGACTTTTTATGAGTGAAGCTAAAAAGAGCGCCTACTATAAAAATACGATCTTTGTATTTTGGGGAGATCATGGAATTGATGGTTATTCACAGCATGTTCCTCCAGCAGAAAGCACTTCAAACCTTGCTCTTGGCTCTTACCGTGTTCCATTTGTGATCTACTCGCCGATGATTAGAGATCCAAAAGTGGTTGATACAGTAATGTCTGAACTTGACGCTGTTCCATCAATCGCTTCGTTAGCAGGGATTAGTTATACGGCGACGACTTTAGGACGTAACATCTTTAATCCAAAATTTAAAGATAGCCATTATGCGTATATTATGATGAACAGAGCTGATCCGACTTTGGGTGTTGTGGGTGAGAAATACTGTTACAAAACAACAGGAAAATATGAGGGACTCTATGAGATTGCCTCTAAAGATCCGATGGTAGATCATAGAGCCGAGCATCCAGAACTCTTTGCAAAGATGAAAGAATTAACGCAGAGTATCTATGAAACGGCGAAATACATTCCATACTTCAACAAGCGCAAAGACGCTCACGAATAAAAGAGTTTAAACTCATTTCTAATCTTTTGGGTTAGAAATGAGAAAACAATTATTTTTTACTTTTCATGCTTTTTTTGCAATTCTAAAACTTTTTCGTAACTCTCTTTTTGTGCTTCTACTATCTCCTCAAAAGCCAAACCTTTCATTACTGTTTTATAAAGGTTTGGTTTGAATTTCTCCCAATTGTAAAGTGTTTTAATATCCACATTTAAAAATCCTGCAATATCTCTTTTGGTCATCAAA
The DNA here is from genome assembly GCA_903885085.1 of uncultured Campylobacterales bacterium. Lineage (GTDB taxonomy): Bacteria > Campylobacterota > Campylobacteria > Campylobacterales > Sulfurimonadaceae > Hydrocurvibacter. The sequence goes on along the minus strand of CAISHH010000119.1, from coordinate 1,677 downwards.
CTACCTTTTTTAGGAGTAATTTACAAACCTCTCTTTGATAAAACAACATTGTAATTATTCTAATTAAATCGTATATATTAAGGAACTATTCTAATTATCTTATGTACAATCTGTAACTATTCTATAAAAAAATTAAAAAAGATGGAAATGATGATTTTAAAAACAGTCTTACATGTAGAGAATTTACTAAAAAAAAATGAAAAATTTGTAGATAAAGATGGAAATATTTTTAAGCAAAATGTACTCGAAGCGATAGAAAAAATAGATAAAGATTTAGTCAAGTTGCTCATAAGCGATGAAAAAACAAGAGAGCAGTTTTTTATAAAGATAGATGATGTTTTTGTCTTAGAACAAAACAAGCTTATAGAATTTTTTACTATGAATGAGTATTCTAACAACTCTTTTACTTCTTATACAAACAAAATAGGGCTTATAAAAAAAGACAGTTTTATCAAAAAGTTTGATGATGTCGTCCTTGCTTGGCCTCATAAAGATTGCATTTTAGAGGGTGGACAGAGTAAAGATGATGATAAAAAAAATGAAGTTTTTTACAACGAGATACTCAGCCGAGATGAGATTGACAGACTATTTGAGCCTAAAGCACTTACAAATATAAAACGCTATACAAAAGAGGGCGTAGAAGAAAATCCTCAAATAAGCGAAGATGACAATTTCATCATCAAAGGGAACAATCTTATAGCCCTACATAGTTTAAAGAAAAAATACGCAGCAAAAGTAAAACTCATCTACATAGACCCACCGTACAATACGGGAAATGACAGTTTCAAATACAACGACAGATTTAACCACTCTACATGGCTTACTTTTATGAAAAATAGACTTGAAGTGGCAAGGGATTTTTTGAGTGAGGACGGTGTAATCTTTGTCCAATGTGATGATAATGAACAGGCATATTTGAAAGTTTTAATGGATGAAGTGTTTAAAAAAGATAATTTTGTTGAAACTTTTGTTTGGAAAAATACAGATAATGCACCAACACTGTCAAAAAAATCTAGAAAAAATATTGAGTTTATACATTGCTATGAAAAACAACTAAAAACTTCAATAGCTTATAAAGGCCGAGAAAGTGATAATGATGATGCACCCCTCCTAAATAGCGGAAATCCTATAACAATTTTAGAATTTAATTCAGGATTGATTCATTTTAAAATAGAAGATGGAGTTTATGAAAAAGGTATTTATGATAAAGTTGAATTATTAGACAATCTTCAAATAAAAGAAGGGAAGAACGAAAATAAGATTAAATTGAAGGGGCGCTTTAAATGGCAACAATCATTTTTAAATCAAGAGGTTGAAAATAGAACTTTTTTTTTAATTAAAACTCTAAAATTTTCTATAAGATACCAAAGAGAAAATGCTTCAAATATTGCACCAGATAAATTTTTTGATTCAACATATATTTCAAAAGCCATTGGAGTTGAAACTAATGAAGATTCAAAAAAACATATAGATAATTTAGATTTAGATTTTCCTTCTTATCCAAAACCAGAAAGTTTAATTGCTTATTTAATAAAAGCCGTTACAAACCCAAACGACCTTGTCATGGACTATAATGAACCCTTTTTTCAAGACCAGTAAATCAAGTTTTTTAATTCCACCTTTTTATGATACCAACGGTAACAGTTTTGCTCCTTTAGGGTCTAAATTATTCATAGC
>CAISHH010000118.1 GCA_903885085.1 uncultured Campylobacterales bacterium | reverse complement strand
TCAAAAATATTTTTTGGACTTATTGCTTTAAAATTGAGGTTTTCATTATTATGCGAAAGCGTAACAATACATGTATAAGTCGAAGCCTCTTCAAAAACCATCTCACTCCCAAAATGAAGTAAACTCTCAACCGCTCTATTTTCTGCCAAAAATCCTCTTAAACCACTTCCAAAATCAGAGATAAGAAATTTATGAGGCAAGATATAACTTAGTTTTCCATCTTGTTTTAACATCTTAAAACTCATTTCTAAGAAGAGAGCATAAATATCATATTTTCCTGTTGCACTTTTGTATTTTGCTTCATAGAGTTTAGCTTCATCTTCATAGTTGCTTTTGAGTCCTTGCACCCTTACATACGGCGGATTTCCAATCACTACATCAAAGCTTCCCTCAGGAAACGGCATCTCTAAAAGTGAGTTTGCACAGACTATTTTATCCGCCAAAGTCGTGAGTTCTCTGCCTTTGCTTGCGGTTCTTAGCCATAGAGAAAGCTTCGCTATTTCTACTGCGTCTTCGTTGATGTCCACGCCATAAAGGTTGTGTTCTAAGATGCTTTTTTCTATCTCGTAGTAAGCGGTGATGTCGCCCATGATGACGAGGTCTTTTTGCAAACTTTCATGCTCTTTTATGAGAAAGTCGAGTGCCTGATTTAAAAACGCTCCACTTCCACAAGCGGGATCAAGCACCTTTACATGTAAGAGCCAATCTCTATAAGTTTCAAGATTATCTTTTATCTCCTGCTCTTTTTTTGTCGGCTTTTTTGGGTTTTGTGGCGCTGTGATTTCTGTAAGTTTTAACTCCTCTCTTTTATCTTTGCAGAGTTTTCCGAGAGTATTTTCTACGATGTAGCGAGTGATGTATTCAGGTGTGTAAAAAACGCCATCTTTTTTTCTTTTGCTTTTTTTGGCATCAAAAGCGACGTTGTCTATGGTCGCACTTATCTCCTCCAAGTCGGTCAAAGACTGCTCGAAAATATGCCCTAAAATGTTCACACTTACATCGCTCAGAAAATCATAATCGCTTAATTTTTGAGCTTCCATATCAAGTACAAAATCATCTAGTTTTATGCTATCGAGAAGCTCATCTTTTGCAAAAAGTCCGCCGTTGTATTTGGGAATGCCAAGTCTTTCATTTCCCTCATTTATAGCAGTAAAATAGAGCTTGTAATAATCATACATCGTTCTATCACCAAAGCCATCGCTTTTATGTTTTTCACGTATCTCTTTGATGGTGTTGAGCGTTAGCAGTCCTCTATCTTCTGCAAAAAGTATAAAGATAATGCGGTCACAAAGTTTTTGAGTCAGACGAAGTAGAAGCGATTTTTCCAAGTCGTTGTTTTTAACCATATTTTCAAAAAGGTGCGTTCTAAAAAGAGAAAAATCTTTGTAAAGATCTTTGGAAATTTGCTGTTCATGCTTTGCACTTTTTTCTTTTAGCTGTAAAGGAATATCGGCTTTGATGCTTTCATACGACATAAGAAGATGCAGTTTTTTAAACTCTTCATAGCTTAGGCAAAAGAGCGAAAATTTCTCATACGCCGTTTTTTTGTCTATATAAAAACGGAGTTCATCGAAGTTTGAGATGATGATATATTTTGAGTTGGAATGTGAAGCGTGGTAGTTGAAGGCTTGAGTTTCTACTGCGTCGAGATTTTTCGTTTTTTGATCTTTAAGTTCTACTACGCCGATTATTTCGCCATTGACATAGAGTACGCCATCAGCTTTTTTGCCATCTGTCTCGTTTTTCTTTTCACGCTCTAAGTTAAAATCATTTGGATTTGTCGTTTTGAGTGTGTAGCCCAAACAGTTTTCAAAGATATCTTTGAAAAAGCCGTCTTGGTACACTTCCTCTTTAAAATCTTTGATCGCGTCTATCTTGGCGATATACTTTTGAAACTCTGCCCAGCGCGTAGCGACTAAGCTTTCATCTTGTTTGATGTTCTTGAAAATTGATTTTTGAAATATGGACAAAATATGTGCCTCAACTATTGTGAAATAAAAATTATTATAGCGAAATTTAGTAAGGGAATTTTGAAAATATGTTCAGAATATTTTATAATTAATATTAGTTTTGCTAGAATGACAGACTTTTTATTTTGAGGGGAAAATCTGCTTTATGATGTTTTATTTAGCTTTATTTTTGGCATTTTTGTATTTTAAAATTGTCCGTGTTTATAAAAAAGAGGAGAAAGGTTCTGCTCTTATAAATGCGCAAAACATCATAGTATTGGTTGCTTCTTTGGCTATCTTGGCTTATGGTGTCTTACATGTAGAGTGGTATTTGTTTGTTCCGTTTATCTTTATCTTTGCTACTCTTGTTTCATTTATGATTACTGCTATTCAGATTGGAGTTTTTGTGGAGGGCAAACCGATATTTGGACTTACGCATATCTACAAATATCTGCCATACTTGACTTTAGCGATCTTTGTTTCAACCTTTTCAATGTGGTTTTTTAGAGTTTTTGCTGTCTAAAATTTTATTTTTGCTATACTTTAGACCTACAATAAAACAAGGAAATTTATGAAAACTCATACTCTTTTAATGCCACTAGATATGCACCTTCATCTTCGTGATGGAGTGATGCTTGAAAACATCGCGCCACTTAGCGCATACAGTTTTAGCGGAGGTTTGGTGATGCCAAATCTTGTGCCTCCTGTAACTACAAAAGAGGAGCTTATCGCTTATAAAGAGCGCATTATGGCGGCAGTGCCAAATGACTATTTTGAACCCTATATGACCATTTTTTATCAAAACTATGACAAAAAGTTTTTAGAAAGCATTGCTGAGGATATTTTGGCTGTGAAACTCTATCCTGCGGGTATCACGACAAACTCTGAGGGCGGAGTAACATCTTTTGATGTTGAGGCGATGAGACCAACATTAGAAGCTATGAGTGAGCTTGGGATTCCTCTTTGTATCCACGGTGAAACAGACGGTTTTGTGATGGATAGAGAAGCGGAGTTTATGAGCATTTATGAACTTTTAGCGACAAACTTTCCAGAACTTAAAATCGTTATGGAACATATCACAACAAAAGCGGCTGTAGATATGCTCGACAAATATGAAAACTTGTATGCGACTATCACGATCCACCACTTAATCATCACTTTGGATGATGTTGTAGGTGGAATGATGAAACCGCATCTCTTCTGCAAACCTATCGCAAAACGCCCTGAAGATAGGGATGCACTTTTAAAAGTAGCGCTTGAAGCACATCCAAAAGTGATGTTCGGTTCAGATTCAGCGCCGCATCCTCAGCATAAAAAAGAGTCTTGCGGTTGTGCGGCAGGTGTTTTTACAGCGCCTATCGCTTTGCAACTTTTATGTGAAGTGTTTGAAAAATATGATGCGCTTGATAACTTGCAAAGTTTTATAAGCGATAACGCGCAGGTCATTTACGGAATCTGTCCAGAATTTAAAGAGGTCATCTTAGAAAAAGTACCATTTCTTGTGCCTGAAAACTACTCTCATGTTGTACCAATGTACGCAGGAGAAACTATAGGCTGGTCGATACAAAGTGTCGAATAAAATTCTTCTCTTAGAAGATGATGCTCTCTTAGGTGAGACACTTGTGGATCTTCTTGAAGAGGAAGATCACGCTGTGACTTACTGTAAAAATGGGCAGGAAGTGTTAGATATCACCTTTAAAGAGCGTTTTGATCTTTATCTTTTAGATATCAATGTACCTATGATAAACGGTCTTGATATCCTCCGTTCCCTGCGAAATGCCGATGATAAAACTCCTACTATCTTTTTAACTTCCCATAAAGAAAAAGAAAAAATTTGTGAAGGATTTGAATCTGGAGCAGATGATTACATCCAAAAACCTTTTGACTCGTATGAACTTCTTTTACGTATAAAAGCGGTACTCAAACGCACAAACGGCGATACAAATGAGTGTATTGCTGGGCTGTGTCATGATAAAAAAAGAAAACGCATTTTTTATAAAGAGGTGGAACTTGATCTTTCACAAAAAGAGTATCTTCTTCTCGCTCTTTTTATAAAAAATGTCAATCAAGTGGTTACAAAAGAGATGATCCTAGAAGAGCTTTGGCACAGCAGTGAAGATGTGAGCGATGGAGCTATCCGTGTTTATATCAACCGACTAAAACATTTTTTGGATGAGGCGATGATAGAAAATATCCGCGCTGTGGGCTACCGTCTTGTTTTACAATCTTAGACGCCATATATTTTTATACTATTTTATCACTGTCACTCTTTTTGGTGTGAGTTTTTACTACATTAAAGATGTGCAGAAATTTGATCAGCTTTATCTGTTGGCTTTTATTTTTTTTGTACTTGTCATCATCTCGGGCGTTGTGATCTCGAAGTTTGCTATAGAACCGCTTGAAGAGTATGTGACAAACTTAGAAGAGCTTTCAAGTGAAACACTCCATGAACTCAATCTCCCCATAGCGACGATAAACACCAATGTCGATATGATAGAAAAAAACAGCTCGGATGAAAAAACTCTAAAGCGACTCTCACGTATCAAAACAGCTTGTGAAATGCTCGCTCAAAGATATAATGAACTCGATTATATGATAAAAAAACAGACCAAAAAAGAGGTGCGCGAGAGATTTGATCTGCGCGATTTAGTGCAAGAGAGAGTTTCCTTTTTGAGTAGTCTCTACAGCGGTGCACAGTTTACTTCTGATTTGGAAAGTTTTGCTATAAATATGGATAAAATTGGGCTAGCAAAAGTGATAGACAATCTTATCGATAACGGTGTGAAATACTCAGAACAACCAAAGAAGATAGAACTCTATCTTCATAATGGAATGCTCAGTATGAAAGATCATGGAGTTGGGATTGATGAGGTTATTTTACTGCGTATTTTTGACAGATATTATCAAAGTGATGATTCTATGCCGGGCTTTGGGATAGGTCTTTCTATGGTGAAAAGATTTTGCGATACAAACCGCATAAAGCTTAATATCGAATCAAAAAAAGAGCAGGGTACGACAATATTTTTAGACTTTAAAGGTTGTTAATGGAAAATTCGGATTTTATAAGTTACGCTGAAAATGCACTTGATTATGGGATTATGGGAATTCTTTTACTGATGAGTGTTGTGACGCTTTGGCTTTTTATCGAAAGACAAATGTTCTATAAATCTGTGCGTATCACTGATTATGAGAACAAAGATGCGCTGGAACTTGATCTTAGTGACAACCTTGCAACTATCAGTGCCATAGGGGCAAATGCTCCATATGTTGGACTTTTAGGAACAGTTATCGGGATTATGTTGACTTTTTACTCTCTTGGTGATATCGGTGCTGTGGATGCTAAAAAAATCATGATGGGTCTTGCCCTCGCGCTTAAAGCTACCGCCCTTGGACTTGTTGTAGCGATTCCTGCTATCTCTTTTTATACGATTTTACTTCGTAAAATGGAGAAGATTGTCGTAAAATTTGACATTGCTCAAGAAGCGAAAAAATAGATGCGTCCAAGAAAAAGGTTTGATCAGATAAATGTTATCCCCTTTATCGACATTATGCTCGTGCTTCTTGTTATGGTTCTTACCACTGCAACTTTTGTAAAGCAGGGGATTATCCCTGTTGATCTTCCAAGCGCAAAAGCAAGTGAGAAAAATGAGCAACAAAAAGAGGTCGCCATCTATGTGAATAATAAAGGCGAGATTTACTATGACAAGGGAAAAGTCAGTATAGAAGAGTTGGAACAAAAACTCTCAGCCATCCCTCAAAGTCAAGTTGTTGTTTTAAGAAGTGATAAAGAGTCAAGATTTCAGGATTTTGTGAGTGTGATGAATATCTTAAAACGCCTCAACCACGAACAACTTTATATCGTGACTAAAGACTAAAAAACGCTTAATACACATCTTTTTTCATAAGAACTATAGGAGATTTTTTCTCTTTTGTAGTGTTTTCTTCAACTAAAACTGGCGCTTTTTTGAGTGTCACGTTTGTGTCGAAGACTTTTGTCTTCTCTTGCTTGATATCATTGAAAAGGGAAGATGCGATAAAAAAAAGTATCATGATAACGACAATGGCTGCATAAAAAAGTATATAGTTTTTTATCTGTCCAGATGCAAAAGGGTTGTCTATCTTCATGCTTCTAGATTATCTTTTTCTTTTTCAAAAAAGTAGTTTGTCGCTTCCACAAAACCTTCTACGCTTCCACAGTCAAATCTTTTCCCTTGAAATTTATATGCGAGCACTTTACCCTGTTTTGCCATCTCTAAGAGCGCGTCTGTGATCTGGATCTCGCCACCTTTGCCAGGTTTTGTATCTCTGATGACATCAAAAATATCAGGAGTTAAGATATAACGTCCTATGATAGCAAGGTTTGATGGAGCATCTTTTGGATCTGGTTTTTCAACCATATCATCAACTTTAAGGACTCCATTTTCTATCTCTTCTCCAGCGATAATACCGTATTTGTTTGAGTCTTTTGGGTCTATCTCTTCGACAGCGACAATGCAGCATCTGTATTTTTTATAGAGTTCATTCATCTGTGCAAGGATCCCTTTTCCATCAGGATTGTCACAAAGATCATCTGCGAGGACTACACAAAATGCTTCATCAGCGATGAGCATTTCGCCTGAGAGGATCGCATGTCCGAGACCTTTCATCTCTACTTGTCTTGTGTAAGTAAATGTACATTTGTCGATAACTAAACGTATCTCATTGAGATAATGCTCTTTAGATGTTCCTTTGATCTGATGTTCAAGTTCATATGAGATATCAAAGTGATCTTCGATAGCACGTTTTCCGCGTCCTGTGACGATAGCCATTACATCACATCCAGCTTCTATGGCTTCTTCAACGCCGTACTGGATAAGCGGTTTTGTTAAAATAGGAAGCATCTCTTTTGGCATCGCTTTTGTAGCAGGTAAAAATCTTGTTCCATATCCTGCAGCTGGAAATAAACATCTTCTAATCATAAAATATCCTAATTTTTAATAAGTCAAGAATTATACTTTATCTATATTTAATATAAGTTTTATGTAACAAAACTGTTACCACGGTTATCGATTGTAATGTTATAATCCGCTAAGAGTTTTAGCGCAAGGTTGGATTATGATCAAATACTTTATAAAAAAGACGCATAGAATAGAAGTATTGGACGATCTGACATTTTTGGAAGATGGCGAGAATAAAAAAGAGGACATTATCTGGATAGATATGCTCCAGCCAACTTCAGAAGAACGGTTACATGTAGAAGAGATGTTCGATATCAAATTTCCTACAAAACAGGAAAGTGAAGAGATTGAGATCTCTTCACGCTACTGGGAAGAAAACGAAAAAATTGAGATCAATAGCTATTTTCTTGTCAGTAATGTTGAACATCCCTACAATGAAACGGTTTCTTTTATTATCAAGGGCAAACTTCTTATCTCCATACGTTACAATCAACTACGAAGTTTCAATGAGTTTATCAAGCGTTTTACTTCTACTCCAAAAGAGTTTAAAGATGGTTATGACATCTTTTGTCAGATTATCGATATCAGGATCGATGCGGACGCCGATACGATAGAAAATCTTGCAAAAGAGATCACAAAACTTCGCCGTCACGTCTTTACAGATTACTCAAATGATGATGAAGAGATACTTGAAAAAATCTCTCTTTTTGAAGATCTCAATATGAAGATTAGGGAAAATCTTGTCGATAAGCAAAGAATTTTGACATCGCTTTTAAAATCAAATAAATATGATGGTAGCCTAAAAAATGAGATCATCATCATGCTTAAAGATTTAAAATCACTGATCGAACATACGGATTTTAATTTTGAAAGACTTGATTATCTTCAAAATATCTTCCTTGGTATTTTGAGTATCGAACAAAATAAAGTTATCAAAATTTTTACCATCGTAAACGTTGTTTTTCTTCCGCCAACGCTCATAGCAAGTGTATATGGTATGAACTTTAGTTTTATGCCTGAACTGCATTGGCAATATGGATATGTTTTCTCAATCTTTTTGATGATCCTCTCATCAATCACACCGATCTATATCTTTAAGAAAAAAGGGTGGATATAAGAATTATTTGAGCATCAAAATACCGGCAAATCTTCCTGTTTTACCCTCTGCTCTGTAGGAGAAATACTCTTGCGTATTGCACGCTGTGCAGATCCCTTCATTTTCTATATTTTTCTCTTTGATCCCACACTCTTGAAGCTGAGAAAGTAAAATTTTATTGATACTTAGATAATACTTTTTATCTCTTATTTCAAATGCATAAGAAAATTTTTCTTTAGACTCTTCATAGATTTCACTCCCGACTTCATAACAGCAAACACCGATAGCTGAGCCTATGGAGACAAATATATTTTCCACTTTTGAGCCATACTCATTTTTCATCGTTTCAATCACGTTTGACACAATGTTAGTAAATGTACCCGCGCGCCCTGCATGTGCGACACCGATAGCTTTACATGTAGAGTCATAAAAGAGTATTGGCGTACAATCTGCAACCATAACCATAAGAGGAATATTTTTTTTGTTTGTCACAAGCGCGTCACATGTGGGCGGAGTGTCAAAATGATCTTGTTCGTCCACTATATGTACGAGATTTGAGTGGATCTGCTTCATATGTACTAAAGTATCTTTTTTATAGCCAAGTTTCTTTGCTAAGAATGTATGATTTGCAAGGACAGCACTGATCTCATCGCCCACATGGAATGCAAGATTAGCCCCGAAGTCTCGAGTCGTGAATCGATAAAAAATATCTAAAAAATCAAACTTTTGCAATGTTTTCAATCATTTGATTAAAGATAATCTTATGAATAAAGTAAAGACTGTACCAATAGAGATGTCCAAAAATACCTGAAGGATCAAAATATGGACGCATGGTTACTAAGGCCGTCGGGCTTCCCTCTTGGCGGTCGATACTAAATTGGAGCCAAGCATTGCCTGGCGTTTTCATATTTGCTTTGAGACGCAGCACTTTATGATTTGGCGCATTTTTATAATAGGTTACAACCCAAAAGTCTATATGATCTCCCACACGTAAAAGCTTTGTCGCAGGTCTCACACAGTTGTTGAGACCCGGTCCACCCATAATCGTATCTATAAAACCTCTCGCTTCCCAAAGCCAACGAGTTGAGTAATAACCATTTTTCCCACCAATAGATTTGATTTTATCAAACACTTTTTTCATATCTTCAGCCGGAATTGTTCGCATGAACTCATCATGAATCAAACCATCTATCTCTTGCGAACTCAGTTGAAAAAATTGCTTTTTTGTATTGAAGTTTAAAACAGAATATTCAAATGGTGTAGACCAAGTACTGTTGATATAACCCTCTTCACAACGTTTTGCGGCGATGAGTAGTGACTCTTTAAAAGAAAGAGGTTTGATCGGTGAATCAGGATCGATCTTACTGATGGGATAATCATGAACGATTGCATCACAATAAGCACCTTCTATAAGACGATACACTAAAATGTAGGGCATACCTGACATGCGTGAAGCAAACCAGCTGATGAGCTGGGGACGAAGCACTATACTTGCAAATGGAATTAGGATGGAAGTTAAATATTTAGCGTTGACTGTCTGTGCATAAATCTTCACAATATCACTATAATGCAATACTTCATCGCACCCTATTTCAGCTATTTTGTCATAGTATTTTGGATTGAGTAAGGCATATAAAAGATAATCAATAACATCATTCACAAAGATAGGTTGGCAATAACCTTCATTGTCTCCTAATGATGGAATGAGGGGAAGTTTAATGCCTAACGAGCGTATAAGTTCAAAACTTGCAGATCCTTCGCCTACGATAACCCCCGCTCGAAATTCTGTGACATTTGGATGCCCTTTTCTAAGATACTCTCCTGTCTCATGACGGCTTTTTAGGTGTTCGGATAGAGGACGATCAGCATTATCAACACCAAGACCTCCAAGATAAAGAATCTGTTTTACATTTGCATCTTTTGCGGCAGAAGCAACCAGCTCAGCCATATCATTATCTTTGTTGAGAAAATTTCCATTTTCAATATTAAGAGAATGCACAAGGTAGTAAATAGCATCAACACCCTCAAGTGCATTTTTGATCACATCATAATTACTCTGTTTGATCTCTGTTTCTACTAAACACACATGTGAGCTTTGATTCATCAAAAGTTCACAGTCATCTTGAAGATAAAGCAGTTTTCTTAGATTGCGGGTAAAAAGGGTAATCGTATAACCCATATTATAAAGTTCCATAACAACTTTAGTCCCAATATACCCCGTTGGACCAAAAATAGCAATATGTTTTTTCATTTTATTTCCCTGTGATGCTGTTCATAGCAATTGTATTCTCTATTATAGTAAATATCGCTAAATATAAGAAATTTGTTTTATAAATAAGTTAGATTAATTGTGTCATGTATATAATTTGTATTTCT
>CAISHH010000117.1 GCA_903885085.1 uncultured Campylobacterales bacterium | reverse complement strand
CAGGAACTTTTCCAGTTTTACCTTTTAAAAGTGATGCCTCAAAACTTCCAAATCCAACAAGAGTGACACTTTCTTTTGCGATAAGTGCTTCTGTGACAGCTTCAGTAAAAGCGTTGATTGCATTGTCAGCTTCTATTTTTGTTTTAAATTCTCCATGTTTTTGTACCAACTCAATGAATTGTGCTTTGTTCATGATCTTTCTCCGTAATGTTTTATAAAATAAAAGGCTGATCCTGCAAAAGGAGCCTTTTTGTGGTGGAATCATACACTTTTTTTTAAAAGATCATTAATATAAGGGCAGAATTGAACCTATTTGACCTTTTTCAGGGGTGACTAATTAAGCTGGATGGGCTTGCGTATGGATCGAAATTTTACTAAGAGAGTGAAGGTACCTCCATTAGATTTCCTCATGTGTATCTGAGTGCTATATATAATATAAATATATGTAGATATTGATGTAAAGATTATGTATATAAAGATGTACATAGAGAGACATAACTATGTACATCTTGAGGTTAGTAAGACAGAGTTTATTTAGTTTATAGTAAAAGTATTCATATTACGCGAGAGATGTTATTTTGATTGTAACTTTTTTAAATCGGTTTGTATATTATATTAAAAATTAGATGCTACTCGTTACTATAAAACATACTGTATAAATCATTTTAAAGAGGGTAAAAGCTATTTTTTTGATGTGAGTAGGGATGAATGTTGTCAGAGCCATAAAACTCCTGATTTATAAATATTTTAATGTATCATTGTGCATTGTAAATGGATATTTAGTCACCCCCTGAAAAAGCTTCAATCACTCCACTTTTCAGACTGAATCGGAATTTTTACAGCTACTAAGCGAGGTATAAATTTCCAACACATTAGTAGATTGATCTGATCCCCCCATAAATCCTTTGAGATAGTTCCTCGCCATCCTGTAATCATTTTCAAGATGACCAATAATTAGGTTCAATAGCAGCACGTCGTTTAAATTGTTTACGTTTTTCTTCTCGTTGTTTATCGGTATCCCGTTTGAGTGGTACACTAGGAATAGAGATTTGAGTTTTACCTACTTGTTTAGTTCCACGGTAACCTCTATCACATATTGCTTCATTGATAGTTGTAGTTCTTTTAGTGTGTGCATGCCTAAGTGCTGCTTCAAGTGTTTTTGAATCATGCTGATTGATGTTGTGAGCGGTAACGCCCACGATGATTCCTTCAGTATACGTGGAGACGATACTTTAGTTACATACTCATAGCTCTTATTATCTTTGCCCTTCGCCATAGCATAGATATGAGGCTCACATAGAGAGTAGACTTTATTGCGTGAAGTTCTCTTTTGCAGTAATATCCGCATAAACAAATAGAACTCTTCTGAGTACCGTTTGTGCTGCTTATCGTCGAAATGACGATCCAAATCTCGAATAAGGATTTTTGCAATAGTGTGTAATCGTTTCATTGCAGAGACACCTTTTGCAGAAAATGTCTTACATCGGCAAAAAATGTCTGTTTTTCAGCAGAAAATGTCTTACAAGTGGAAGAAAATGTCCGTTTTGTAGCAGAATTTGTCCTCTTAAAGGCAGAATAAGTCTTTCTAAGGAAGATTTAAGCCGAAAACATCAGCTACAGAGCCCTAATTTACGTACTTTTGTCTCCCCTAAAGTATTAAAAGTATTAAAGTCTTAAATATCTCTCTAAATTTTAACGTGCGAGAGTTCTTTGGCATAAAATGTCTTAAATTCAAGAATTATGATAGAATTTTTCCACAAACCCCATGATCTTCTCTAAAACCCTCGGCACGACTTTCTTACGCTCTAAGAGTTTTGGCTTGACGTTGAGTGTGTTGGCGATGTCGTCACTCAATGGCGATCTCTCATCATAGAGATAAGTATCGACTACCTTTTTAACTTCCTCTTTGTTTAGGTTTTCCTCATCACACAGAGTATCAAATGCTTTTATCTTCTCTTCATCCCAAAACTTTTCAAATGCATCATCGACACTATCCACATCTTCAATGCTCATAAGATGTGCATCGATAAACCGTTCAATCAGTTCTCGTTTACTTCGTAGTTGTGCATTACCGTTGATGATATTGACAATATTTTGACGTTGCTGTTTTTGCTCTTGCTCACTGCTGTCTTTAAACTGTGCCAATAGCCTTAGAATGTAGGTGACGTTGATCTCATCTTTGTGAATGAGTTCAAGCTCAAAATCCACATCTTCAAGGATAGAGACTTTCTCTTTCCCTTCTCCTTTGCCGATTGTTTCATAGATATCAAGGTATTTGCTCTTATAATCTTCAAACTCTTGTTCAGCAATTCCCAAATCCTCAAAACTAAAATCCGCAAAACTTCCGAGGATATTTTTAACACGCATCAGTTCACGAAATGCTTTCACAAAAGCGAGCTTGGACTCTTCATCAATCAAATCATTGACGCTATCCACATCAGGAACAATTGATTTTAGATTTTCTAGTGCTTCGACAAACTTTTCAACATATTCTTCATACGACTTCATCAGAATGATGTCTTTGGCATTTTTGTTTGAGAACAATGCTATCGCTTCGTCGGTCGCTTTTTTGAGATTACGGAAACAGACGATATTTCCTTGGGATTTTTGTTCGTTGAGGATTCGGTTGGTTCGTGAGAACGCTTGAATAAGACCGTGATATTTGAGGTTTTTATCCACATAGAGAGTATTGAGTGTTTTGCTATCGAAGCCCGTTAAAAACATATTGACGACGAGGAGAATATCAATCTCTTTGAGTTTCACCCGTTTGGAAATATCATTGTAGTAGTTGTAATAGCTTTGGGTATCTTTGGTCGTAAAATTGGTGCCAAACATCGTGTTGTAATGACTGATATACTCTTCGAGCTTGTCACGGCTGTGCTTGTTGATATGTTCTTCATCGACATGTGCTCCATCACTCTCATCGAGTGCATCCAAACCGTTAGCATCTTTATCATCTTCATTGGTGCTGTATGAAAATATCGTAGCAATTTTTAATCCGTGTTGCTTTGATTTAAAAAGATCATAATACCTTGTGAGAGTATCAACACCACCGACACACATCATCGCTGTAAACTCTTTAGAATGGGTTTTACGTGCATGATTGTCGATGATATAGTCCGTAATCTTTTCTAAACGCTCAGGCGATTCAAGAAGTTCTTTGGTATCGATCTCTTCGACTTCGATATCGAGGTTATTGTGACTGCCCGCTTTCTCTTTATATCGCCCTACATACTCAACTGAGAATTTGAGGACATTATCATCACTAATCGCATCGGTGATAACATATTTGTGCAGACACTCATCGAACAGTTCTTTGGTAGTGCGTTTGCCAAACTTGTTCCCTGTAGCGTTATCTGCAAAAATCGGTGTCCCAGTAAAACCAATCATTTGATGGTTGGTAAAGAACTTTGTAATGCTTCGATGGGTTTCTCCAAACTGGCTACGGTGACACTCATCGAAAATAAAGATGATATGTTTGTCTTTGAGATTTTCCATAGTAGAGAGATAGCGTTGCTTATTGATAGCGGTGTTGAGTTTTTGAATTGTAGTGACGATGAGGCGGGTGTCATCGTTGAACTGTTTGACAAGAGCGTTGGTGTTCTCGGTTCCGTCCACACTTCCTGCACTGAAACTATTGAACTCTTTAGTCGTTTGATAATCGAGGTCTTTTCTATCTACGACAAACACTACTTTATGAACATTGGGAAGTTTCATCAGAATTTGAGCTGTCTTAAAAGAGGTGAGTGTTTTTCCTGAACCTGTGGTATGCCAGATATAGCCATTTTTATTGGTATTGACGATTCTATCAATTATCGCTTCGGTTGCATGGTATTGATAAGGGCGAAGTATCATTAGTGATTTTGTCACTTCTGCGAGTACCACATATTTACATATCATTTTAGAGATATGACACGGCTCTAAAAATATGTCGGTAAATTCATTTAGGTTTGTGATATTTTTATTCTCTTTATCTGCCCAAAAGAAGGTTTGCTTAAAAGATTGTGTACGGTTGTTGGCGTAGTATTTGGTATTAACCCCATTGGAGATGATGAAAATTTGGACGTAGTGAAAGAGTGCACTGTTGGCACCGTAGGAGTGACGCTGATAACGGTTGATTTGATTAAAAGCCTCTTTGAGTTCTAACCCTCGGCGTTTGAGTTCGATTTGAACCAATGGGAGACCGTTGATTAATAGTGTAACATCGTAACGGTTTTTATAGCTTCCCTCGATACTAACTTGATGGGTTACCTGGAAGAGGTTTTGGCACCAGTGTTCGGAGTCTATAAACTCGATATATTTGGTTGTGCCATCGTTACATGTAAGGGCATATTTATCTCGTAGGATTTTAGCCTTCTCAAAGACGTTACCCTTGTTTAAGTGGTTGAGGATACGGGCGAACTCCACATCATCGAGGGTGGTTTTATTGTGCTTTTCGAGTTGGGTTTTTAGATTGGCGAGTAGTTCGGCTTCATCACGGATCAGGAGTTTTTCATAGCCCAACGAGGTGAGCTGTTTGAGGAGGTTTTCTTCTAGGATGGCTTCGGATTGGGTGCTCAATTTTCTTCTCCATCTTTGATGCCATCTGTTATAGATCTTAGTTTATAACTTTTTTCATTTCCTAAACTGTAATAATCAAAGTAATATTCACTTGCATTTGAAATTTTTAAAATCAATCTATTAAAAAGTGTTCTTAAAATTTTAACACCTCTTATATAGTCTATATCATTTTCTATTTTTTTACCATGTGCTGGAATATTTCTTTGTCTCCATGTGTGACTTTCTAAATCAGTAAGTTCAATATTTAGTAAATTAAATAATTTTTCCAATTGTTTTTGCTGTGGTAAAAGATTCAGATTGTCAATTTTATTACCAAGTAACTTTTGCATATTCTCATCTATCCAAAGTTCATCTATCAACTTTTTAGTTTTGTCTCGGAAATCTTTCCAAATTTCTGTAGATTCAATTATTTTGCTATTACTATTCTTTTCTAAATAAGAGTTTTGTAGTGACTCTATACATCCACCAAATTGTACGGATGCACTGTAAAAATGTGAAGTTGAAGCATGCCAATACATCCAAAATAAATGTTGAAAGTGATATTTTTCGTAGTTTTCATATAAAGAAATTAATAAGTTATTGAATACAGTAGAATCTATCATATTTGACATCTTAGAGCTTAAAATTGTTGGTGGCCATTCTTCTAAAGTAAAAGCCCCTTTGTAATCATATGCACTTTTTAGTTCAAAAGAAACCATTTTTGATTCCTCTGCATCTGTATAAGTGCTACATCCTAAATATATTATTGGCTTACCTATAATAAAAGAAACACAATCTCTTATTTTTCTTCTCTCTTCTTCTGAGATAATTTTATCATATAGAATATACTGATAGTTTTGATTATTGTGCTTATAACTGCAAATATACAGAGAAAAATCATTAATTTTTACACTAATGCAACCAAGGGAGCCCGTTCTATTGGTTAATGTATCACTGAAATTAATTTTATCTATATTGATTGTTTCAATAATTGATTTTTTAATCGAAATATTGTCTGGCAAAATAAAATTATTCATGTCCATGTTAGAAACAAATTCGATTAAATACTTTTCTTCTGCTAATGATTCAAAAGTAGCTGTAATGCTATCCAAAGAAGACCATTCTGTTCTTACATTATCATTTAAAGATATATTTGAAGAGTATGGGGTAACACCAGCTAAAACAAATAAACTATTTGAAAATTTATCTTTTAATTTAACTTCACTTCTATTTACATATACCATCCCCACAGGAATAATATCGGCTTGCGTTGTTGCATTGAAACTTGATATTGTTTCTAATATAATTTTTAATTCTGAATCCCTTTTTATATTAATACTTCTTATTGGATTGTAAAGCACATCGGCATTGATTACATCCATAATATATTGATTATTAAAGAGTTCAATAATTTTTGATTCTAAAAGATACAAGTTTAATTCCTCTACACAAACATCTGCTGAAGCAGAGCTTTTTTGAACTGTTTTGTGGAGTCTAGTTGTTGGCTTACATGTAAGAGTTTTTCGTCTAGGGATGAGAGGAAATTTGCTATTTTTGTTTGTTCATCAGCTGATGGTAATAAAATTGGCATTTCTAAAAAAATATTTTGATTTATTCGTCTAGCTTTTCTACTACCATCTGCTTGTTCGCCAAATTGAAGATAAAAATCTTTACGACTAACGCGCGATAAAAAAAATATTGGATTTGTACTATTGATAAAATCAAAGCAAGGTAAATCTATTGTAGACTGATAACCATCTAAATCTTCGGGGATTATTCCAAATGCACAATTTAAAAAATCTAATTTACTGTAAATAAACTGTCCTGCTTTTCTAATATAATATTGAGTATTTTCGCTTCCATTCATAATTTCATTTTTAGCGAAAACTCCTTTATTCCAAAGTTTTACAGTTAATTTTTTTGCCTTATCTCCAGTATCTCCCTTGACTTTACTTTCAGTTATGCAATTCGCTATGGACTTCTCATCCCACTCCGAAAACTCACTTCCATCATACGCTTTAAAGCGTATCTCTTGCGAGAAAATCTTCTGCATCACCCCTTTTTTATACTGCTTAAGAAGCTCTTTTTTACGGGTCAGTTGATCGATTTTAGTATCGACAGCGGAAAGAAAAGAGGCGATTTTTTGTTGTTCATTAAAAGTTGGAGTATAAATCCCCATCTCAGTAATCATATCCCTACGAACTGAATCAACAGAGTTTTTTGCACTTAATCGCATTACTCTTTTGTGAAATTTTTCAGAAAAATAATGAAAAATAAATTTTCCAAATACTTTATTTTTGAATTTATAAATACAATAAACACGTTGATGGAAATCAAATTTACTTTGAATATAGTGAAAGTTTTTACCAACGCCAACACCATCGCCAGATGTTAAAATTGCTTCACCATCGTATGAATATGAATTAATTTTTTCAACAGTCTGTGACCTTACAAAAAATGGATATATTCCATCATCTACTTTATTCTGAGTATCTTTGTTTCCTGTTGTAATATCTGCCAATTCACCTAATTTCTTTTCTTCCCACTCCCCACTAAACTCTTTAAACCGAAGCTGTGGCACCTTACATGTAAGACTCATTCCACTTCTTCTTTCTCATATCCCTCGTAATAATACGACTGTTCTATCCCTTTGAAGATGATTTCTCTATTGTCTATCTCGCCAGTTAAATGGGCACTTAT
>CAISHH010000116.1 GCA_903885085.1 uncultured Campylobacterales bacterium | reverse complement strand
GTTTCTTCTGTTTAGGTGGTTTTTTGTCGTAAAGAAATTTTACCTAAAACATCGAGAAACTCGACTTTTATGAGCTTTTTTCAAACTTCCAAAAACCTTAAATTAGAGAATGAAGTTGGAGATTTGCAAAAGGCTCTATAATAAAGATAATTTGACAAGAAACGAATAAAACATGCATGTTACCTATTTGTAATAGAGATATTCTTATAATATTAAGATTACATTTCAGTGATATTTATAAAATAATATGTAGTGCAGACTTTAAGATGGAGCTAGATGAACAAAATATTTTTGATGGCGATTATACTGTTAAATATACAGTATAGACTATTCGCAGATTCACAGGAAGAGGATTTTAGCTTTAAACTCCAATCAACTCTTATTTGGCAACAAAAGGATAGTTTCAAGGCATTATATAGTGGCGAAAATAGTTTAATGCCAAATAAAGAAAATGCATATTCTTGGAGTATTACACCTTATATTGGAACTCGTCTTTGGACGGGAGGTGAAGCCTATTTTAATCCAGAACTTGTTCAAGGTGATGCCATCTCAAATCTACATGGTTTAGGTGGTTTTACTAATGGAGAAAACCAAAAAGGTGACAATCCTCAGATGAGAGGATATGTAGCGAGGTTGTTTTTAAGACAAACATTTAATTTAGGTGAAGGCCATGAAGTTCTAGAATCGGGTCAAAATCAGTTAGCAGGAATCGTTGATAAAAGACGTTTGGTTTTTACTACTGGGAAAATAAACGTTACTGATATTTTTGATAATAATAATTTTTCGCATGATCCAAGAACACAGTTTCTCAATTGGTCCTTAATGTCACAAGGTGCTTTTGATTATGCAGCTGATACAAAAGGATACACATTTGGAGCCACATTGGAATATTATACTGATGACTGGGTTTTTAGAATAGGCCGTTTTGAAGAGCCAATAGAATCTAATGGTGTGTCTCTGGATACAAGACTTTTAAAAAATTATGGTGATGTAGCTGAAATAGAAAAAGATTACCACATACAAGGCAAAGATGGCAAAGTTCGTTTACTTCTTTTTCACAATAGAGCTTTCATGGGCAGCTTTAAAGACGCTATCAACTACTGGAAAGCAAATGGAAATACCAATGTCCCTGATGTGAGTAATGTTAGAAAAGAGAGTGATAAATATGGGTATGGATTAAATGTAGAACAGTATGTTTCTACAGATATAGGTCTTTTTGCAAGATTCAGCAATGCCGATGGGCAGACAGAGACATATTCTTTTACGGAAATTGAAAATTCTCTTTCTGGTGGAGCGCAGATAAATGGAAGCTCTTGGAGGAGACCAAATGATATTTTTGGCGTTGGTTATGCAATCAATGGCTTATCTAAAGAACATCAAGAATATTTAGCTGATGGTGGTCTAGGTGCTTTTATTGGAGATGGTAAAATTAACTATAGGCCTGAGCAGATTTTTGAGACATATTATTCTGTGAACCTCATGAGTGGTCTTAAATTATCTGTCGATTATCAACACATAACAAATCCCGCATATAATAGGGATAGAGGCCCTGTGGATTTTTATGGAGCAAGAATTCATTTTGAATACTGAGTCGCTCCTTATATAAATGTAAAACTGACATAGGGAAAAACCTACAAAGGAACAGTAATCGTATTAAATCGTAAAAGTATAATTACGATGTTTAAAAAATATTTTATTAGCTACTATGAGGTTTGGTTAGACTCTTGCCGGCTTTGTCTAGAAATAACCAAGCTATTGAAAAATCTTTATATTGTCTTGATACTATTGCTGTATTGTTTGAGCTTTTTTTGACCGATTATAGGAATACAATTAGACTTGAAATTTGTTCTATAATGGAGTCTGAGATGATAGTTAATATAATTGCAGGTGCAACACTTGCGGTTTCATTGTTGCTGTACTTTGTCTATACCCTTGTTAATATTGAGGAGTTATAAATGGAAGTACTTGATATAGTATTATTCGCGTTATTTGCGTTCACAGTAGTTTTTTTCGGATCATTTATCGGAAACTATTTATATAAAATATATGATGGAAAGAAAACATTTCTCGATCCCATTATTTCTCCAATTGAAAATATGTTCTTTCGTATTAGCGGGATCAATACTGAAAAGTCGCAAAGTTTTAAAGAATACACACTGTCGATGATGGTGTTTAATATATTTGGTATTTTTATTCTCTTTATCATTCTGTTTTTTCAAAGTTCATTTTTGTTCAATCCCCAAAACTTTCCAAATTTGAGTTGGCACTTGGCGTTAAATACGGCGATTAGTTTTGTTACCAACACGAACTGGCAAAGTTATGGCGGTGAAAGTACTATGAGTTATTTTTCGCAGATGGTGGGATTGAGTATTCATAACTTCTTATCAGCTGCTACAGGGGCCGCTATAGCTGTTGCTTTGATGCGCGGTCTCACAGGGCGAGGAATCGGGAATTTTTATGTCGATATGACTAAAACAACATTACGTCTACTCTTACCACTCTCTATCATTTATGCAATATTTTTACTCTCTCAAGGGGTGATTCAAAATCTTTCTTCGTATATAGATGTAACCACAATCGAGGGAGTAAAACAAACCCTTGCTATGGGACCAGTAGCAAGTCAGGAAGCGATCAAAATGTTGGGAACCAACGGCGGCGGATTTTTCAATGCTAATAGCGCCCATCCATTTGAAAATCCGAACGAGCTGACCAATTTCGTCCAAATATTCTCGATCTTTTTGATCCCTATAGCATTACTCTTTGCGTATGGCAAGTTTGCCGGAAACCGCAGAGAAGGGATAGCTATTTTAGCATCGATGGCACTGTTGTTTGCGCTAACGCTAGGTGGAACTTACTATGCTGAATCTCAAGGAAATTCGATGCTGACCTCTTTAGGTGTTGCAAATGGTCCAAGCATGGAAGGCAAAGAAGTTCGGTTTTCTTTAGGTGCATCGAGTCTGTTTGCGACAGTTACGACGGCGGCATCATGTGGTGCAGTTAACTCTATGCATGATAGTTATTCGCCTCTTGCAGGTGGGGTATTGATGCTTCAGATGATGGTTGGAGAGGTAATCTTCGGAGGAGTCGGAGCAGGGTTTTATGGAATGATGATCTATGCGTTGTTGTCAATGTTTATGATTGGTCTAATGGTTGGAAAAACACCGATGTATCTCGGTAAAAAGATCGAAGCGTATGAGATTAAAGCGGTTATTATCGCATTACTCCTCCCCTCAGCAGCGATTTTGGGCTTTTCGGCGATTGCGGCAAATTGCGCTGATGGATTAGCTGGTTTGAATAATGCCGGACCGCATGGGCTTAGTGAAATATTGTATGCTTATACTTCAGCAGCAGGAAATAACGGAAGTGCATTTGCGGGACTTACTGCCAACACACCGTTTTACAATGTGACTTTAGCAATAGCAATGTTTATCGGACGTTTCGGAGTTATTATTCCGATGATTGCGATTGCAGCGAGCATGTCGAATAAAAAAACATATGCACTTTCATCGGGTTCGGTAAAAAGTGACAATATGACATTTACTATCTTTTTGGCGGTTACCGTTCTCATTTTAGGAGCGTTGACATTTTTACCAGCATTAACGTTTACAGCAATAGCCGAGCATGTACTTATGCTCTCTGGCAAGCTGTTTTAAGGAAATAGTATGAAAAAAACAATTGAAATTAATAATAGTAAAATATTTAAAGAAGCATTGAAAGAGTCGTTTATTCGTCTTAATCCGAAACATCAGATTAAAAATCCGGTAATTTTTGCTGTGACACTTAGCTCGGCATTTAGTACGGCTCTATTTATTACAGGACATTTTGATTCAGTGGATTTTTGGTTTAATTTACAACTTTTGTTCTGGCTCTGGTTTACTGTAATTTTTGCTAACTTTGCTGAAGCGTTGGCTGAAGGGCGTGGAAAAGCGCAGGCATCAAGTTTACGTCAAACTCAAAGCAATCTAAAAGCCAACAGATATATAGGGAATGTAACCGAATATGTAGATGCTTCTTTATTAGTTAAAGGGGATGTAGTTATCGTCAAAGCGGGTGAATTAATCCCAATTGATGGTGAAGTTATCGAAGGAGTTGCAAGTGTAAATGAGAGTGCGATTACTGGAGAATCAGCTCCTGTTATTCGTGAGAGCGGTGGGGATCGAAGTTCTGTAACAGGGGGAACAACAGTACTTTCCGATTGGATAAAAGTACGAGTTACAGCGGCAAAAGGAGAGAGTTTTCTTGATAAAATGATTATGCTTGTCGAGGGAGCAAAACGTCAGAAAACTCCCAATGAGATTGCACTGAGTCTAATCCTTATTGGATTTAGTTTGATCTTTTTACTTGCGGTAGCAACATTACAGCCGATTGTAGGATATTTTCACAGTTCATTTTCACTTCTTGTTCTCGTAGCACTATTTGTGTGTTTGATTCCTACCACAATCGGTGGATTGCTTAGTGCAATTGGGATTGCCGGTATGGATCGATTACTTCGTAAAAATGTCATTGCTACCAGCGGTAAAGCGGTTGAAACGGCGGGGGATATTTCAGTATTACTTCTTGATAAAACAGGGACGATTACCTTCGGAAATCGTATGGCTAGCGAATTTTTCACTGTAAGTGGTGTCAGTAAAAGTAAACTTCTTTCATATGCGATACTCTCATCTCAGGCAGATGAGACCCCAGAAGGGCGTAGTATTGTCGCACTTGCAGAGAGTATGGATGCTAAGTCCGTAGACTTAATCGGGGAAAAGACTTGGATTTCTTTTAGTGCTGATACTCGTTTAAGTGGTGTGAATGTTGGGGATATTAATATCCGAAAAGGAGCGATGGATTCGGTCGCTAAATTTGTTGAACTATACGATGGAATGCTTGATACGGAGTGTCGAGGTATTTGTGAAAGAATTGCAAAAGAAGGGGCTACTCCACTAGTTATTGCAGTAAATGGAAGAATCCTCGGTGTTGTGATGCTTAAAGATATTGTTAAACCTGGAATTAAAGCAAAGTTTGCCGAATTGAGGTTGATGGGGATTAAAACGGTTATGATTACCGGAGATAATCCTCTCACAGCAGCAGCGATTGCAGCAGAGGCAGGAGTAGATGACTTCGTTGCCGAAGCAACCCCTGAAACCAAAATACGTCTGATTCAACAATATCAAAAAGAGGGGCATCTTGTTGCTATGACAGGAGATGGTACCAACGATGCTCCAGCACTTGCGCAAGCTGATGTAGGATTGGCTATGAATAGTGGAACACAGTCTGCGAAAGAAGCGGCCAATATGATCGACCTTGACAGCTCTCCAACAAAACTTTTGGAAATCGTTGAAGTGGGCAAACAGCTTCTTTCGACACGTGGAGCTTTGACTACGTTTAGTATTGCTAATGACGTGGCAAAGTACTTTGCAGTTATTCCAGCAATGGCAGTTATTGTTTTTCCATCGCTTGCAGTGTTAAATATCATGGATTTGGCAAGCCCGAAAAGTGCGATTCTTTCGGCAGTCATTTTTAATGCATTGATTATTGTTGCTCTGATTCCGGTCGCATTGCGAGGAGCGGCATTTAAAGCTCAAAGTGAAGAAGCTGCATTACGCCGTAATCTCGCTATTTATGGACTTGGAGGGATAATTACCCCATTTGTTGGGATTAAACTCATCGATATGGTAATTAGTGCCCTCGGTTTAGTATAAGGAACAAAAAATGTTTAAAGAATTAAAAAAATCAGTATTATTATTTAGTGGCTTGACGTTAATCTGCTCCGTTGCATATCCATTTACAATGAATATGATCGGTGAATATGCTTTTGCAGATCAAGCCAAAGGTTCTTTGGTATATGAAGGAAAAACAGTGGTTGGTTCAACTCTTATAGCACAAAATTTTACTAAGGCGTATTACTTTCATCCCCGTCCATCTGCCGCAGGAACTAATGGTTATGATGGAACGTCATCGGGTGGATCGAATTATGGATATACTAGCCAAAAGCTTCATGATGCAGTTAAAGCACGAGTTGAAGCATATCGTTCTGAAAATAATCTAAGTAGTGCGCAAAAAGTGCCAATGGATGCTGTGACGACTAGCGGCAGCGGACTTGATCCTCATATCAGTGTTATGAATGCAATGATTCAAGCAAAACGAATTGCCGCTTCACGTGGTATTGAGGAAACTCAAGTGATTAAACTCCTTCGTGAAAATATTCAAAAGCCATATTGGGGTATCATTGGAGAAGAAAAAGTGAATGTATTCAATCTTAATTTAATATTGGATAGGGAATTTGGAAAAGTTAAAATCTAAGCCTGAGAGGCTCCTAGAAGAGATACAAAAAGCCGAGGAGGGGAATTTTATTCTCTATCTTGGTGCTGCGGCCGGAGTCGGTAAAACGTATGCTATGCTCTTAAAAGGACGTCAGCTTAAAGAGACTGGTATTGATGTGGTCGTCGGCTACCTCGAAGCGCATGGGCGCGTAGAAACTGAATCATTAGTTGAAGGATTGGAAGTTGTTCCGATTAAAAAGATCCGTTATGGCGGAACAGAATTCGGCGAAGTGGATGTTGATGCGATTCTCAAACGTGATCCTGAAGTGGTATTGATCGACGAACTTGCTCACTCCAATACGCAAGGCTCCAGCTACGAAAAACGTTATCAGGATGTCCTCGAAATTCTTTCTCATGGTATCGATGTTATTTCGACGATGAATATCCAACATATTGAGAGTCTTAACGATATTGTTTATTCACTCACAAATGTTCGGGTAGTGGAAACGGTTCCTGATAGTATTTTGGAGAGAGTGGACAGTTTTCGGCTCATCGATACACCACCAGATGAACTGATTGAGCGACTTAAAAGTGGCAAAATTTATCCTCAAAATCGGGTGGAATCAGCACTCAATAATTTCTTTACTGAACAAAATCTCAGTAAATTGCGTGAGCTCACCCTACGTAAAGCGGCTCTCAAAGTAAGTGATGAACTCAACGAGTACTCCGTTGCAAAACGTGATGGTAGACGGGTTCAAACTAACACCGTTATGGTCTGTATTGATCACCATGGAGAGTCAATGGATGCGGTTCGCTATGCAAAACGGCTAAGTGATTCACTCAAGGCACCATTGATCGCATTGCAAATCACTTCCGATGCTCCTGGAAATTCCAAAAAAAGTGAGCGGATACGCAAACACATTAAACTAGCAGAGCGTCTAGGAGCAACTATTGTCTCAAAAATTTCTGGAGATAAGACTGATGCTGTGATTGAATCAATTGCGGAGTATGGGATAACCGAATTAATAATGACTCGTCCTAAAAGTCGTTTCTTTGGATTATTGTTTCCGAATTTGACTAAAAGTGTTATGGATAGGAAACCTCAATGTATTATTGATGTTGTGCCATTTGAAAAAAAGCATCCTAGCTTTTTTGAGCAGATTAAACCTTTTGAAAATATACCGATTAATGTCAAATATTATTTGGTGTGTTTAGCACAATTAGCAGGTATTACTGGATTCGCATTTGTTGCTAAAGATATACTTGGTATTGTTAATATTACGCTGATTTATTTACTTTTAACTTTGCTTACAGCCATACGTTATGGTGTTGTGTATTCCTTTTTCACCGCATTGGTCGGAGTATTGCTTTTTGACTTTTTATTTATCAAACCTTATTACAGTTTTAGTATCAGTGATATCCGCTATGCTCTCTCTTTTATCATCTTTTTGATTGTCGGTTATACGGCTGGAAAACTCTCTGATGGAATCAAAGCAAAAAACAAAGCAATAAAAAGTGAAGAAACACGCTTTCGACGACTTTATGAACTGAGTTTAGGATTAGGAGATTTTGAAAATGAGCAAGATGCTTCAGCTTTTGCAGTTGGAAAATTGTATTCTATTTTTAATTCGAAAATTATTGTTTTTATTCCTAATGAATCCGATGAACTTAAAGTTATTTCGGCAATTATAAACGATGAAATGCTTAGCCATAGTGAATGTGATGTTTATCGGATTCATCCTAACGACCAAGCGTGTACGCAGTGGGTTTATCGTAACGGTGAAAGTGCTGGAAAGTTCACTAATACTCTTCCTAATGTTGAAATGACCTATTTTCCATCTAAAGCGTTTGATAAAACAGTTGCCGTGGTTGCCGTGGAGCTTCCAGTATTGGATGGTCCGACATATGAATTACTATCTGCATTGATGAATACGTTCGCGGTATCGTTATGGCGAATTGGTCTTTCACGCCAAAATAATCATATTAAACTAGTGGAAGCGTCAGAAAAATTGACCTCAGTGTTATTTAACTCAGTCTATCATGAGCTTAAAACCCCTTTAGCAGCTATTTTAGGTTCTGTAAGCACAATCAATAGTCCTGATGTCAGTGTATCTGACGCTTCGGAAAAACAGTTATTAGAAAATATAGAAGAAAGTGCATTAGGGATGGAGCGAATTTTAAAAAATCTTTTGGATTTTGCACGAATTGAAAATGGGTTAATGAATCTGAAAAAAGATTGGTGTGATATCGGCGATATCCTCAGTAGTGCATATCAAAAGGCGTTAAAACAACATTCACGTGAGGATGTGACGTTTATTTTTGAGGTCGATTCCCCTCCGATTAAAGTAGATTTTTCACTGTTAGAGCAAGCAATGCTTAATGTGTTTGATAATGCATTAAAATACTCAAAACCCGGAAAAGTAAAAGTAAATGTTACAAAACGGGGCCCTAATCTTTTTATTATCGTTTCCAATCCGAGTGATATTGATGCTTCAGAATTGGATAATATTTTTGAAAAATTTTACCGAGCAGAAATATCGGCGAAAATTAAAGGTTCAGGGTTAGGACTGTCGATTATTAAAGGAATTGTACAAGCACACAAAGGGAATATCAATGCGACAAAACGTAACGGCGAGTTAGTGTTAAGTATTATTTTACCAATCGAGTTAAATAATGGGCAAATGAATTTTAAGAAGGATAAAGAAAATGGCAAAAATTTTATTAGTTGAAGATGATAACGGTATTCAAAAAATGTTATCCATTGCGCTCGATGCAGTGGGATATGAATTGGTAAAAGCGAATTCTATCAAATCGGGTCTTATAGCACTTTCTCAAAATCCCATATCTTTAGTACTCCTTGATCTAGGTCTGCCTGATGGAGACGGCAAGCAGTTTATTAAAGAGGCAAAGATGTTCAGTGACGTTCCAATTATCGTTATTAGTGCCCGTGATATTGAAACTGAAAAAATTGAAGCACTGGAACTGGGTGCAGATGATTATCTTACTAAACCTTTTAGCATTGGTGAGTTAATTGCACGAATTAAAGCACTTTCTCGTCGTGTTAAGGAAAAGGATGAATCGCAGGAAAGTGAAATCATCATTGGAAAACTCATTATCAATCTTATCAATAAAACAGTAAGCGTAGATTCAAAACCGATTAAATTGACGAAAAAAGAGTTCGAGCTTCTTTCTCTTTTTGTTAAAAATCAAGGGAAAATTCTCACGCATACCTTTATCCTTGAAAATATATGGGGATGTGGATATGGAAAAGAGACTCATTACTTACGTGTTTTTATGGCACAACTTCGTAAAAAAATAGAAGAAAATCCCTCTGTACCACAGTATATTGTCACAGAATCTGGAATGGGGTATCGATGTCAAATTTCAATGACATAGTAGTTATTACAGCCGTCTTGGATATATTGTTACGATTTAAATTTATTAACTATGGAGAATTATGGAAAAAATAAAAATATTTTTTCAAAATAGATTACATGTAGAGGTTTTTTTAGCTTTTGTTCTACTTTTATTAGCTTCTATTTTTGGCTTAATTGTTGAACTTATTATTTATGCACTTTATTTTATGATATTTTTAGAAATTGTGAGGGTGTTGATAGGTTTTATTTATGATCACAGAGTAAAACTCAGAATCTTAATAGATATTTTTATTATTTTGGCTCTAAGGGAATTTATTGTAAATGTAGTGAAAATAAACAAAGAAGATTTCAATAGTATTTTTGATGTATTTGGAAGTAGTGTCAATTTTCATATACTTATTTTTAGTGGTGTATTGATATTTTTGTTTGTCCTTAGATTTTTGGCAAAAATCACATCTCCAGATGAATGTTATGACGAAATTTCAAATAAAGTGTAAACCTATAAATAGGCTTTCCCTCGTATATTACCAAGAATAGTCAAAATTTCTTCAAATGGAAAGTCCCATTTTCCTATCTCTTTTTGTCTTATTAATCTCATAGTTGGATACCATGGACTATCATCTCTATCTAATAGCCATCTCCAGTCAGGGGAAAACGGCAGTAAAACATATGTCTCTTTTCCAAGTGCAGCGCAGAGATGCGCAATACTTGTGTCGACACTTATCACGAAATCCATATTTTCACAAAGTGCGGCTGTGTCGCTAAAATCATGAAGTTCATCTCCAAAATATCTGATCTTAGAATTTTGCAGGGTATCTTTATCGGTCTCTCTAATCTCTTTTTGAAGAGAGATATATTCAAACCCTTCAGGCAGATATTGTAATATTTGCGCAAGCTCTATTGTTCTGTTATGATCATTATTATGACTTGGATTTCCGCTCCAAACAATTCCTATTTTTGGTTTACATGTAAAGCCTAATCTATCACTCCACTCTTGCACTTTATTTCTTTTGGCACTTAAGTAACTCTTTTTGGCCGGTATCGATCTGATATCTGTTTTAAACGCAAGAGGCAGTGTCATAAGAGGACAGTGAAAATCAAATTCTGGAAGTTTCTCCCCTTTTTCTATAAACTGTATCGCACCCTGTATTTGAGATAAAAGAGGTAATAAAGGTTTTTCAACCTCAAATATTATATTGCAGTTGAATTTTGAGAAGAACTCAATATATCTGCAAAACTGTATGGTATCTCCATATCCTTGATCAGTATGGATCAAAATAGTTTTACCATTGAGCGAAGTATCATTAAGCCAAAGCGGTTGCACAAAATTTCGTTTTTGAGCAGTAGAATATCTCCATTCATAAAGTTTAAACCCTTCTGTTAGGTCGCCCTTTAAAAGGAGCGTGAATGATTTATTCCACTGAGCTTCTCTGTTGTTTGAGTTTATGAAAAGCGCTTTTTCGTACATGAGCAAGGCTTCATCAACTCTATTTTGAGCATTCAAAGTTATTCCAAAATTGACATAGACATCTATATAATTTGGATTGATGGCGAGTGCTTTTTTATACATCAGTATTGCTTCATTATATCTATTTTGAGCATGCAATATAATTCCAAGATTATAAAAAGCTGTTTCATTATTTGGATTAAGTAGAAGCGATTTTGCATACATCTCCATCGCTTCGTCAAGTCTGTTTTTTTCTTGCAGAAGATTTGCTAAATTGTAAGAGGCCTCTGCGTAGTCTGGATTCTTTACAAGTGCTGTCTCATACATCTTTAAAGCTTCATCAAGATTATTCTGCGCTTTTAAAACATTTCCAAGGCTGTTATAGTAGATTTCATGTGGTTTTATAGAAATAGCTTTTTGTATGAGTTCAATTGCTTTTATATGTTGGTTCTGTGAATAATAGATTAAACCTAACAGATGAAGTGCATCTGAGTGGTTATGGTTATTATCTAAAAAAATTTCATATAGCTCTTGTGCTTCTGTCAGTTTCAATTGTTTGTGAAGATCAAAAGCTTGATGAAATATGTTCATATTAGTCTCATATATTATTTTTAGTTTGTTTGGTGTCTAAAAAGTATAGGTTATTTATGTCCTGTTGTTGATAACATGAAAGAATAATTGTTATATTCTTCTAAATGAAGCAATCATACTTAATAGAAATCCTGGAATTAAAAATAGCAAACTTGGCATCAGAAATAACGCTGCAAAATACCAGTCCCAATTCCATGCATAAGTTAAATAGTAGAACCCTCCAATTGTTAAATGAATCGTCATTCGTAAAAACATCATTGCCAATATACCAATTATAACTGCTAAAAATGTATCAAAATAAAGTTCAAGCCCGGCTAAACCAATCCAGACCTGTACGAATCCATATACCACATAAATCAGAATCCCAAACAAGCCAATGGAGCCAATAAAACGAGCTGAAAATGTATTTACTCTTTTAGTATTATTAAATCTTGCATACTGACGATCGTCATCTTCTACAATCTCGACATCTACAAAATCATCCTTCTTTGTAATATTGTTCATAGCTATCGATCCTTCCTTTAAAATTATGTCTTACGAAAGTATATAGAAGAAACAGTTTATCTTTTCTTACTACGCTCATCAGAAAGAGCGATGAAACAAAAATAAAATTGGTTAAAACCTCTTTTTTTCTTTCCAGCTAGAATCTCCAGTCACAGGATTTATTTTCATTGGGCAATTCAAATTCTCTGCGTATAGCGTTCAAACCGGCCAGTAAACGCGGAGCATATCCGGCCACTTTTAAAGAGATATTTTCTGTAACACAATTCTAGCACAAGGTGGCCGGATGTCGTTCTCAATATTTTGTATTTTTTATCACAGAATAGATTT